>JBBRHB010000570.1:0-3851 GCA_038223355.1 Chloroflexales bacterium | reverse complement strand
CAGCTATGATATGGCCGACGAGCGACAGCATGTCGCTTACGGCCGTAAGTGGCTTCCACAGCTGATGGCGGCGCACGGCATCGTGAAGCCGGTTGACGTGTTCATTGTTGAGACTGTCAAACTTTGGGAGGCGGAGTATCGCTCTGGGGCACTGCCACTGCATCAAACCGCTTAATGGCACGGCACGAACGTGTGAAAGAATGCTGTCACGCAGCTGAGCGACAGGTAGAAGCCGATGCAACCGATTAACTTGGCCGATTTCGAGGCTCTGGCGCACCATCGGCTCACCCCGCTGGCTTGGGACTACTTTGCCGGCGGGGCCGAGGACGAATACACCGTCGCAGATAACTGCGCAGCATTTCGGCGGATCAAACTGCGGCCACGGGTGCTGGTCGATAGTCCACAGCGCGACCTCACCACCGAAGTGCTTGGACAACCAGTGTCGCTGCCCGTTCTGCTAGCTCCAACCAGCCACCAGCGGCTAGCCCACCCTGACGCTGAAGTAGCAACCGCCGCTGCTGCCAGCGCTGCGGGAACCATTGCTGTGCTTGGGACCGGCAACCACTGCGCCGTTGAGGAGGCCGCACAGGGCCACGCCTTCTGGTTCCAGCTGTACTGCTACGAAAGTCGGGCGATTACCGAACGGATCATCCGCCGCGCCGAGGCGGCCGGCTGTCGTGCGCTGGTTATCACAGCAGATGCTACGTTCCCGCCGCGGCGCGAGCGCCACATTCGCTCCAATTTTGCATTGCCCCCCGAAGTGGAACTGCGCAATCTGCAGGGCGTCGGACTTCAGGATCACCTGCTGCAGCCGGAGCATGGCGGGATGCCGGCGTTCGTCGCCAGCCTCAGAAATATGCTGCTCACCTGGGATGAGATCGATTGGATGCGCAGCATTACCACAACGCCGATTGTGCTGAAGGGCGTCATGACCGCGGAGGATGCTGCGCTCGCGGTGGAGCATGGGGTCGACGCGATCATCGTATCGAACCACGGTGGCCGCCAAGTAGACGGGACGCTGGCGACGATCGAGGCCCTGCCGGAGATTGCGGAGCGTGTCGGCGGGCAAATCGAAATCTTGTTGGATGGCGGCATACGGCGCGGCACCGATGTGCTGAAGGCGCTCGCACTCGGCGCAAAGGCAGTGTTGATCGGTCGCCCATACCTATGGGGCCTCGCGGTGGGAGGCGAAGCGGGCGTACGACAGGTGATCGAGCTCCTACGCGATGAGATCGAATCGGCGATGGCGCAGCTCGGGCAGCCGGATGTGAAGCGGATTGGTCGTAGTCTGGTCACCATTGCTCGGTAGACCACAGAAGCAGTGACGATATGAAGATTATTGATGTGCAGACGGTGCTCATGACGGGCCCCAACACCGCCGATCCTTATTTTCTCGAAGCGCGCCGCCTGCGCAGCACCGCATTGATCGAGATACGGACAGATGGACCATATATCGGTATTGGGGAGACGTACGCAGGCTACTTTTGTCCTGAAGTGGTGCCGGCGATCGTTGAATTCTACCGGCCGATCCTGATCGGTGCCGATCCATGTGACATTCAGAGATTGCGCCGGGACATGGCGCAGTGCGGTGCCTACTGGGCGCGCGTGGGGCTGGGCATGGCGGTCCTCGCAGGTATCGAGGCTGCGCTGTGGGATCTGAAGGGCAAACAACTGGGCCTACCGGTCTACGAGTTACTTGGCGGTCGTTGCCATGATCGGCTGCTGGCTTATGCAACGGGGGGCGTTAGCAACTGGCCACCTGACCGCCTAAAGGCCAAGCTCGACTTCTATCTCGGGCTGGGTTTTCGCGCGTTGAAGGTCGGTACCGGCTACTTTAATGCCGAGACCCGCAGCGCCATTGCAGCGCCTACGCCGAGTGCCATCGTCGAGATGGAAGCAGGCAAGGTCACGCTGATGCGCGCGCATCTTGGCCAAGATATAGCCATACTCATGGATGGGCATATGGGAAATCCACTTGGCGCCGCGTGGGATCTTGCGACGGCCCGAGCGGTTCTCAAGGCGCTCGAGCCTTTTGATTTGTTTTTCTTCGAGGAGCCGCTGCCTTATAGCGACCCCTTGGGTTACGGCGAGCTCAAGCGCGCGACGAGCATCCCGATTGCGGGCGGCGAATGTCTCACAACACTCGATGAGTTTCGCCAGTTCGCTGACCTAGATGGTTTTACCATAGCGCAGCCTGATGCGGCCTGGAATGGCGGACTGCTAGAATTCATGCGGATCGCATTGATGTTCGATAGCCGCAAGCAGAAGATAGCCACCCACTCGTGGGGCGCCGGGGTCGCCCAAATGCAGAACCTCCACGCAGCCTTCGCGGCGCCAAACACAGTGATCATTGAGACACCACCCGCTCCCGGTCCGCTGCATACAGAACTGTGGGGCGAAGCGTTCGTGATGCGTGATGGCTATGTGCTGCCACCCGACCAGCCGGGCCTCGGGGTACGACTCACTGACGACCTCAAGGAGCACTACGCCTTCGTTCCCGGCAGCGGCGAGTTCAACAGTGTGCCGGGCAAGCTCCTCGAGACATGAGATGGTGAGCGTCGACGGCCGGCCTAACGAATTTAGCCAATCAGGGGCGACCGGATGCACCCCCTGCGTGAAGGGACATGATCATGGCAGAGTTGCGAATCGCCATCCTCGGCTCGGGCTATATGGGACGGACCTACGCTGCGTGCCTGACTCAGCACAACCGGCGTGCGCAGCTTGTCGCGGTTGCAGGGGGACGCCGCGCGCCGGCTCTTGCAAGCGATTACGGTGTTGAGTACGAGCCGACCTATAGCGGGCTACTGGCGCGGCCGGATGTGGACGCGGTGTTGATCGCTACCCCGCATGCCGATCATCGCGATCAGACCATCCAAGCGGCACGGCGAGACAAGCATGTCCTGGTCGAGAAGCCCATGGCTACCTCGGTGGCCGACTGCGATGCCATGATTGCAGCCTGCCAACAGGCGGGCGTAATGCTTGAGGTCATCCAGACGCTACGCTTTCGCGGCACACCGGCACGGGCGAAGCAACTGATCGACGCCGGGCGCATCGGCGCGGTCCGCATGATTCAAGGTCAGTCGCTGGAGCGAGAGTATACCGTCGCTGCCGGCGGCTGGGCACATTTGCCCGAGCATGGGGGCGCATTCCTTGATATGGGCGTGCATAACTTCGATATCATGCGCTTCTGGAGCGGCTCAGAGGTACGGTACGTCGCCGCGCATATTACGACCTATAGCGGAACGGAGTACCCCTGGCTCAGCGCGATGACCCAGCTCGTCTTCGCCAATAGCGTCGTCGCTCAACAATGGTCATCGGTAGAGGTGCCATCTCAAAGTCTGACCAGGAGTCAGCACCGCTACGTCGTGGTCGGCGAGACAGGTGCGCTGGAGATCGACGGCTACGGTAAATTGCTCCTCAGTAGACCAGATAGTACCGAGCTGATCTGGGAACAGCCGGCGTTCGACTTTGTTAATCGGCCACTCGACCCGATTCGCCTTGAGGCCTTCGCCACTCAGATACAGTCGTTCGTCGATGACATCCTGGACGGGCGTCCGCCGACGGTTTCCGGTGCAGATGGCCGGGCTGCAGTTGAGATTGCCGCTGCAGCGCTGCGCTCGTCAGAGACGAGTTCGGTAGTTGAGCTATCACATTAGCGGAAGAGGAAGCAATGAGTCAAGCGACAGCCGTCATCATCGGAGGCGGCGTCATCGGTCTGAGTACAGCCTATCATCTTGCGCGCCAGCAGTTCGGTCGCATTATTGTGTGTGAGCAAGGAGCCATCGGTGACGGCTCCAGCAGCCGCGCCGCCGGGATCATTACGGGTTTGCTCTGGAGCGAAACAGGCGTGC
>JBBRHB010000569.1:0-3852 GCA_038223355.1 Chloroflexales bacterium | reverse complement strand
AGAGCGCCTTCAAAATCTCGACGCGCTGCTGAACGCCTACCGGCAGGTCTTGGACCAACACATCAACCGGCACGACCAAACCGTAGCGCTTGCTCAATTCGGCCATCCGCCGGTTCGCCTCGCGCTCCGCGATTACGCCTCCATGCGCGATCTCCGTGCCGAGCATAATATTTTCCGCGGCCGTCAGGGTATCGACCAGTGCATATTCCTGGTGGACCATCCCCAGTCCCTGACGAATTGCGTCGGCCGGATTATGAATCGTCACGCGCTGACCGTTAATGAAAATATCGCCCTCGTCGGGGGCGATCAAGCCATACAAAATGTTCATTAACGTGGATTTGCCTGCGCCGTTCTCTCCCAAGAACGCATGAATCTCACCCGGCAACAAGGTGAATGAAATATGATCATTCGCCACTACCCCGGGAAACTGTTTCGTGATATTGCGGACTTCGAGTGCCGGGGTTTGTTGCATCGTGGTCTCGGCCGCTACGCCCGAACTGGCCAACGCAGGGTAGCACAAGAAGGTATGACCAGCAAATGACCACTTACCGCTACAATGGAAACAAGATGAGAGGACACGGCGATGAAGGAATACGAGGTCGTGGTCATTGGTGGCGGGCCGGCCGGGCTATCGGCGACCCTATACCTGGCGCGCTATGATCGGCAGGTAGCATTATTCGATGCCGGCAAGGGACGGTCAACTTGGCAACAGATTAATCATAACTACCTGGGCTTTCCAGGTGGTGTCGCGGCACGAGAACTGCGCGAACGTGGTTACCAGCAATTAGCCGAATACGACCAAGTCGAGGTGCTCAAGCACAAGATTGATGGGCTGCGTCGTGAACAAGGTATGTTCTATGCCTCGTCGCAGACTGGGGAATGGTGTAGCCGCGCGGTTATTTTGTGTACCGGGGTGGTCGATCATTACCCTCACTTTGAGGGTTGGGAAGAATATGTCGGCCGCTCGATGTTTTGGTGTATTACCTGTGACGGCTATGGCTGTAAAAATGCCTGCGTTGTCGTGCTTGGCAATACCAACGCTTCGGCCTCGGAAGCCCTACAGCTACAGCGTTTCACGTCCAACCTAACGGTTCTCACGAATAGTGACGACTGCTTGATCGGCGAGCAGTTTCAGCGGCGGTTAAAGAAGGCTAACATTGCGCTTCTCCACGACAAAATAATTGCCGCCGATGGTCACGACGGCGAATTAAAGGCGATTCATCTCAAGAGCGGCACGCGTATCGAACTCGATCAGCTTTTCTCGCAACAGGGTGCGACGCCCAAGACGGAATTGGCGAAAAGCGTGGGTGCTTTACTGTCGGAGCAAGGCTATATCTGCGTCGACACCGAGCAAAAAACCAACATCGCCGGTTTCTTTGCTGCAGGAGACGTGACACGCCTCCATTCACATCAGGTTACGACTGCTGTCCATGAAGGCGGCACGGCAGCATCGGCGGCCAATTATTTCTTGTACCCGGCTGAGTTAAAGGACGATTAGTTAGACGGTACTTGTGTGGTTGCTGTTTGGTGAGCGATTGGGATTGACGAAGTACTGCACAACGTATAATTTATACATCGTAAATGGAGAGCTATCCAATATATAGAAGATCGGCTACTTTGAGGAGCACCCCTCGATCTTTAGCTACGAAAGCGAGGCCTCGCAATGAATGCACCGCAGTATATTACCGATGAGTAGGGCAACCGAACTGCGGTTGTGCTTGACCTAGAAACGTATCGAGCATTGCTTGAGACCCAGGAAGACGCCGACGACGTGTGTGCCTTCGATGAAGGTATGGGCAAGCTTCCGGGCGCAGAAATGCTGTCGATTGACCAGGCTGAAGCCGAATGGGCAGCACGCGGCGAATAGCGCGATGCCGTACGCGGTTGATCTTCCTCGTATTGGCTCCTTCGCTCATTCCGCCTATTTTTTGTGGATGCACGGAGGAGATCGCACAGCGGAGGTCAAGTAACTCCTCGAACCCCATTGCCTACGCTCTCGCGTGCCCTCGTCGCACTCTCCTCCGGCAAGCCTGACATCGCTCGCTATCGTGGCGAATGAACTGCTGCCTGCGTAGGACGCCAACTGTTGATCTGTCCATCAAAACTCTCGTGCTTATGCCCTTGGCTGTCAAGAATTTCGACGTGGAAGCCACTTAAGCCAATGGCGATCCATGTCTCGTCAGGGGAAACGGCAAGATCCGTTGCGGTTGCGTTGGGATAAACCGCTAGCACATGTTCCTCCCCCTCAAGATCGGCTCGAATCACTTCAACGCCAAACTGCGTACGATCTGCTGCCATGATGAGATGCCGGCTGTCGTCTGTCCAGGTAATGCAACTAATCGAGCGCGCCAGATCCGCTGAAAACGTGCGTACGGGATGGCCATCTGCATGATACAAGGTCCAGCTACTGCGGAGTGTCACTGGAAGTGGGTCACCCACGACATACCATTGTCCATCGGGGGAGTAGTGTACGGCCAACGGCCGGGATGCAGTAGCGACCACCTGCACGCGCTCGGTCATCAACTCAACCTGCAGCAACTCGAAACTATACATGTCGGGGCTGGGATTGAGTTCACGGTCCACGAACAAGGTCGTCCCATCCGGACTCCAGGTCGGTGTCCCATTGAAGCCGGAGAAGTGCGTGACATGTTCAAGGCTGGTCAACCGGTGCACTGATGGCCGCGTCAGATCGATGATGGAGACCGCCGTATGTCCATCTTCCGGCCCAGTGATAACCGCGATCGCATGGCCTGTAGGAGACCAGGCGACCGCTCCCCATGGTTGCTCGTCGAGCGATGCAAGCCTGTGCATCGTTCCGGTACGCGCATCAACTGTTAACCAGCGGTGAGACGGAACGGTCGTTCCCGCCAGCTTCGATTCATTGGTTGTAACGAGCAGCGTCGGCGCCGTTGGCGACCAACTGAGAGGGTCGGTTTCCACACGAAGCGCGGGATTGGTATTGAGGTTCAGCCGCTGGAACTGTCCGCTGGTCGTGTCGAGGATTCCAACGGTTGGTAATTCGGTGGATAAGCGTGATGTTCCATCCTCCTGGCAGGAGATGGCGAGATAGCGTCCATCGGCCGACCACAAGCCTCTTTGAGACAAGGCTGTTGTGCTTCTACCGCATAGGCCGGGAGCGGCCGTCAACCACACTGGGTCTTTCCCATTGATGCGTGAGAGCATCAAGACGCGCTCGGGGCTTGTATACAGTAAGGCCGACTCGGCTGACAGTGGAAAGACGGCGGCCATGGCCTGTCGTGATATGGGTGGAGGAGCTGATGGATGTGCAGCCATGGTGGTATGCACCGGCGGCGACGGTGGTAGGAGTGGGGGGACCGTCATAGTTATAGCCTGGACGCCAGCGGTGGGTGGGAGCGTCGGAACTGGAAAATGCCCTCTTAGGGACACGACCGTCGTTGCTTCGGAGATGATTGCGGAAGATGTCGGGATGATTGTCGATGACACACTGGGCGTAGGTGTGCGCAACGGCCGCACAGCCGCTAACTCGGGAGGACCACATGCCGTAAGCAGGAGGGCGAGTACGACAAGAAGAACGTGGTAGCACTCCCTCACTTGTACGCCAGGACGATGCAGATACAGCATTCCACCAGCATACCATCTGCCCCGGACGTGCTTACTGGAAATCTGCTGATGGCAGAATGAGGACAACGCCCTGCTGCATCCTATGTATGTAACACCTCCGCTTTCAGCGGTAACCCTACGATCTCCATCAGCTTCAGCGCGTTAGTGGATGTCGCTAGCCCATCCCGCAGTTGGTAGTCGAAGTGCATAGCGGGCCCTTCCGGGCCGCGCGTAAAGGTTTCGGTGAAATGGACAGGCTGAACTGACGCC
>JBBRHB010000568.1:0-3853 GCA_038223355.1 Chloroflexales bacterium | reverse complement strand
TTGCGCTATCGTTGTTGCGATGCGCGTCACACACTCTGCGGCGACAAAGCACCAACCCGCACACGCATAACCAAGTCGATCAACCTTTTAGTAGGCTAGCATGCCCAAGTGCATGGTAGCTAGGAACCCTCTGCGCATGAGTATTCGCTATCTTTGGCTGACTAGCTTGTGCCTGCTGCTTGCGGCATGTGGCACACCGGGTGCGACGGCGCCAGCAGTACAAACTGCTAGCCCGTCCTCAGCAGTCACGGCAGCCAGTAGTCTACCCGATACGGTCATCCGCCCGGCCCTGCAAACCCTGGCAACCGGCGCGACTGCACAAATCGTGGCGGCAGGTACCGCCGGCAATAAAGCGCAAGTCAAGCAGGCAACTGACGCCTTTGAAACTACCTGGTCAACCATCGAAGATGGTGTGAAGAGTCGTTCACCCGATAGCTACAAGGCAATTGAGCAGGCAATGAGTGACCTGCAGGATGTCGCGGTGCGGGCCGATACCATCGATCCGGCAGCGGTGCAAGCCAAAGGGGCAGCCTTGGTTAAAGCGCTCAATGACTTCAGCGCTACGCTTAAGTAAAGCAAGCCGGTTCTACGAGAATAATTCTCTTGACAGACCCATTTCATAGCTCTATACTAGAAACATAACGTGAACGTCATATTTTGAGGCAGCTATTGGATCAGTTCATGCGTATTGGCGACCTAGCAGAACGGGCAGAAGTCACCCAGCGCACTGTCCGCTACTACGAGAGTATCGGGCTGCTTGCGCCAGGCAAGCGCGAAGGTCATGGTCATCACTACTATACCGAAGACACGCTTGCTCGCTTACGGAAGATCGACCAGCTTAAGCGCCTGGGACTCAGCCTGGAAGAGATTGGTGAGGTTATTGATCTTTACTTTACCGACCCAAGTGGCATCCAGCCCAAACAAAAAGTGCTCGCCATACTACGGAAGCACTTGCGCGAAGCAGAAAGCAAAATCGGCGAGCTGCAACAATTTCGTAGCGAATTGCAAGCGAATATTGAGCGTTTTGAGCACTTTCTAAATGAGGCACAACCCCAGTAATTTTTTTGCCGTAAATATGATGTTGACGTTCACATCAGATATTGATTAACGTTGCACGATTACGCAACAAATCAAAAGGAAGAGTAGAGATGAACGACACCATCGGATTTATTGGGCTTGGCCTGCTGGGTCTGCCTATCGCGCACAATGTGCTCAAAGCTGGTTATCGCATCAAGGTCTATAACCGTACAGCCAGCAAAGCTGAACCACTCAAGGCTCTCGGAGCTGAAATAGCCGCTTGCCCGAGCGATACACTGATTCCAGGCGGCATTGCGGTAACGGTTGTGTCAGACGATAATGCACTAGAAGACGTGGTGATGAGCGAAGGTTTTTTAGAGCGCCTGGGAGGCGGCGGCATTCATCTCTCGATGAGTACTGTTTCGCCCGCACTCGCTCGCAAGCTCGCAGCCTTGCATGCGCAGCACGGCAGTTTGTACGTCGAAGCGCCCGTCTTTGGCAGGCCCGAAGCTGCTGTTGCACAACTGTTATGGATCTGTACAGCAGGACCCACTGAGGCAAAAGCCCGAGTTCGTCCAGTGCTGGAGGCACTGAGCCAGGGTATCTTTGATTTCGGTGAGGAGATTGGTGCGGCGCTTATCGTCAAGCTCTCTGGCAACTTCTTGGGTTCTGCTGCAACCAGGGCGATGAAAGAGGCTTTAGTCATGGTAAAGAAAAGTGGCGGTGATCCAACAAAGGCGATTGATATGCTGACACAAACCCTGTTTTCCGCGCCAATTTATCAGAGCTACGGAAAGGTCATCGCTCACGACCCTGAACACTGGTCTCAAGGAGCGCTCAGTTGGATACCCTTCAAAGATCTCGGTCTCTTTCAGGATGCGGCCGCACAAGCGGAGGCGCAGGCTACTCTGGCACATTTCCTGTATGAAGAAAAGAGGCTGGAGTTTACCGAGACCCAAAGCTGAATGGAGAGCAGCTGCTAACGTGCGGCCACTATGGAAACGCGCGTTAGCAGCACAATGACTGGATCAGGCGAGCTCTTCGACCCCCACATAGATGGTCGAGCGCTGAATATAGGCTTGGGGGCGAACATGCACGCGCTGGGGAGCCTCACCAATCTCTGCAGCATGCACCAATACGACATTTGCCGAAGCATGAAAGCGGCGCTCGTAGGCGGCTAGAGCTTCACTAATCTTCTCCGACACCGATTTGCGCTTGTCGTCGTCGAACCACATCAGAAACATGCTTTCCTCCTTAGCGCTCGGCAAACCAGGCATTGAGCGCGATATCGTGTACCAGCCGAAAGCAGCGGTCATCGGTGCAGCGCACCTCGAAATAATGGCGGGCATTACGCTTCCAGGTGGCGGCGGCATCCCACGTCCGCTGAATACGCCGTACCTGCTGTTCAGTCCCACGATACAAGAAACGTTGCGGCAAGAAATTAAAACGTTTCTCGCGCAACATAATCGGCTCTACACGCATACGGCCACCCTTTGACTAGCATCTGTCTTGATTGTAACAGAACATGTGTTCTACGTCAAGCAGTTGAAGAAAGGACAAGGGCTATGGTATCCTTGGAATCATGAACGGGCAGTGGGAAGCATTAGCACAGCTGTATGAGCGTGACCATGAGCTAGCAACGTTGCTAGCCGAGGAGCAGGCCGTCCGCGAACAATTGCGCGAAGTCGAGGTGGTAGCAACGCTCGCGGAGCGACGCCGAGCGCTGGGGCGGCAGCTTAAGGACGAGCGTGAACGAGTAAGCGACCTAGCCTGGGAGCTGGAAGAAACTGAGCAACGGCTCGCCAGTTTGGTGGCAGAAGAGGCGGCTCAGGACGACATCCTGGGGGCCCGCGAAGTTGCCGCGCTACGGAAACGTAAGGCGACGCTGGAGGATAGCGTCCTGCATCAGATGGAACAGCTCGAGGTCGTTGGGCAAGAGCAGATCGAGGCCGAAGCGGACTGGCTGCGGCACTCAAGCACCTGGGCCGAGCGGTCGGGCAGTATTCGCGCGGCGGCTGAGTACTTGGAACGCCAGCTTGCGGCGGTCAACGCGGTCCGTGATTCGTTACTGGCAGCATTAACCCAGGCGGACCGCGAGCACTATCTCATCGCTCGACTGCGTCATCCCATGACGCCAATTGCCCATGTCGAGCAGGGACAATGTGAAGGCTGTTGCACAGTGCTGGCCCCCACATTGCTCGCGAATTTGCCGGCCTTGTGTCCGACCTGTGCACGTATCTTGCTCCAGTTCGTTTAACCCAATGTGTTGCAAATGGAGTGGCTGATGGACGAGCTTGAATTGATCGAGACGTTGAATGGCGCGGTGCATAAAGCGCTGCTGAACAATTACCATACCATGAGCGAATACCAACTATTGGAGCTTTCCGATCAGCTCCTGGTCGATATGCCCACGTTGGGCGGTGCGGCTCCCACAGCGGCCTTGTTGCTACGCCACTATCATTCAGCACTCCATCGCGAGCTGTGCATTGGACAAACACCACGTCCGATTCCGTATGTGATCGAAGATGAAGTGCGCATGTTGACCCGTGCTGTTATGGTCGCGATCGAAACCCAAGAAGGCATACCGGTCGATGCCTCGGTCCTACTGGCGCTCGCCCTCCGTGCAGGCGGAATTGATAAGCTGTGCGGCATGCCGGCGGATCGAACGAGTCCGGCCTAAGCAGCTTGTACCATGGGGCGCTGCGTTCAGGTCGCCTGCGTAGCCACGTTAGGCGAACTGAACGCATGCTATACTGGCCTATCTTGAGCAAATAGAGCAAAGGATAAGGGGTAGGCATGGCTAGGTGGGGCCGGTGGTTGTGGTTGGTGAGCGTGC
>JBBRHB010000567.1:0-3857 GCA_038223355.1 Chloroflexales bacterium | reverse complement strand
TGCGCTCTGCTTGTGGCCTAGCTCCGCTTCTGCCCCAGAGGGAGTAGCGGTGTGTGGTGTGGTGATGTGGTGTGTTTGTAGGAGGAACGCGACGAGATGAGCGTTTTGTTGACTTCGGGTAGGTTGCTCACGGGTAGCATGGCCGGCAGTAGGTATACTTGCTGTGTTCTGGACTGCCGATAAGCGGCGATACTGATAATAGGATTTGCGAGTACTCGCTTTGGGTGGGAGGAGTAGCCTTGGGACGTGATAGCTACACGGTAATTTATGAGAAGGATAGGATCCGATATAAGCTCTTCAAGGTCATTTTCGGTATGGATGGTTCATACTATATTACCTCACCCTATCATCCTAGCCAGGAAGCACTCCTTGCCAAAATGACCATTAACTACGCGCTGCAGGAGATGAAAATTCCGTTTGAACAGGCTGTAGACCTTGCCTCAGCCGAAGATGACGAGAAACGGATCAAGCTGTCTCACCACCGGAGCGGCTTGATCCAGTTTTCTGGCCAGGGGATAGTTTCGGGCCAGGATTCAGAGGGTAACATCCGAGGCGTCGGCGTCATGAGTTGGCCTTTAGACGAGCCAGTTATTGGACCAGCTTTTTGCGTCGCTATACGAGGAGTGGAGGAGTTCAAGCAGGTCGGTAGATTACGAGATCAGGTATGTAGTTTTTCACATACTGAGATCACACCCGTACTGGGAGCAAGCATGCTGGCTTTGGAGGGATATTACTTCCCACCGTCTTGGCGGCGGTTTGTCCGGAGTGATTCCGACAGCACCAAGACAATTTCAATAGTCCATCCTATTGGTGCTGTGTTAAAGCTTAAGGTATTACTTGCGCCGGACAATTGCGCTCTCCCTGGGTTTATTGGCCTTGACGTGTATAGCGATCGACCAGATGAGCCTGGAGTTGTAGGCGGTTTCATACTGAGTAGTTCCACCGGTAACCTTAGACGTAACGAGGATGGACAACTACGGGTAACAACATTTTCGGGGGGAAAATTCCCGCTAAGGATCAGCGAGGGCTTCTGAGCATTGGACTGGCACAAACAGCTCTTCCCGAGGGCTATCCTGGTGCCCCTCTCCAGGGGCTCGGTCGTGGCTTCGTCTGAGAATCATCGTCTGAGAATCGTTACCAGTAGCCCTCGCTCCCGTCGCCATCCTCGTCTGGTGGCTCATCCAGTTCGACGACCGTACCCGTACGCAGTGGCCGCCGTTGCGCTAACCCGTAGATCGGTGCCTTGAAGGAGTAGCGACCCAGCAAATTGATGTGCCGCCGCCCCAGCGGCGCGATGTGCGGCAGCAGCGCATCCGGGATGTCGACGTTCTGACCACGCAGCGTCTCGATCGCATCCGTCAGATACACGGTATTCCACGCGATCACGCTGGCCATCAAGAGGACTAGGCAACTGGCCCGATGCATCTGGTCCTGGAACGCCCGGTCGCGCATGATGCCCCGCCGCCCGAAAAACAGCGCCCGTCCCAGCGCGTTGGCTCCTTCGTGTCGGTCCAGCCGCACCTCCACCCGCCGTCGATACGTTTCATCGTGAAACCACTCGATCAAGTGCAGCGTCTGTTCCACCTTGCCGACCTCGGCCAGCGCCTGCGCGACCTGATTCTGGCGCGGATAGGCCGCCAGTTTGCGCATCAAGACCGAGGCCGGACTGGCACCATGCCGGATCGAGCCGGCCACATGCTTGATCTCCTCCCAGTGCGCCGTAATCAGGCGTGTGGAGACCCGCCCTTTCAGCAGCGGATCGAGGGGGCCATACGAAGGTGGCGTGCCGATTGTCCAGAGTTGACGGCCGAGTGGCGCCGCAAGCCGGGGGGTAAAGCGAAAGCCCAGCAACGCGCACATGCCGAAGACATGTTCACTTGAGCCGCCCGTGTCAGTCGCGTGCTCCTGGATGTTGAACTCGGTTTCGTGGTTGCACAAACCATCGATCACATACCAGGCCTCGCTTTCATTCGTGCTGATCACCCGTTGGCGAAACGGTGGACCAATATCGGCAAGATGCAGGTAAATCGTGATCCCGCGACTATCATCAAAATGCTCACGGTTGCGGTCGGCGTTGGCGGCTTGCACGCCGAGCCGGACCCGCAGACCATCCGAGGAGGAGCGTGTCCCATCACCCCAGACCTGCGACAACGGTTGGTGCAGGATGAAGTTGTCCAGGCGCACGAGCATGGCCTGGAGCGCAGCGTCGTGCAGAAACCAGTCGGCGGCCCAGTCCAACTGCCGCTCCGAGAAACTCGACGCTTTGGCCATCGCGCTCATGCCGATGTTCAGACCGCTCGCCATGAGCGCGGCCAGCACCGGGAGGAGCTCGTCAGCCGTGAGCGGCAGACCGGTGGTTTGATGAGTGGCACAGTCCAGAAAGCCGGTCCAGAGGTTGACCTCACGCAGCACATCGACCAGATCCATCCGCGGGGTGAGGCGGTACAAGCGCTGGCTCACCAGTTTCGCGGTCGGGGGAACTGCCGCCTCCAGGCGGGCCAGCGAGAGCGTGCCATCAACCGCCACGGTGAGCCCGGAGGCGGGACCCAGATCCGCCTGCAGTGCCGTGAGCTGCGTGTGAATCTGCTCGGCGCGCTCCGCAAGATAGGCGTGCGCGTCCGTTGTGATCGCCAGACGACTTGCGCCACTCGTACACAGCTGGTCCCAGTGGTCACGCGGCAGCAGATAGCTCGCAAAGGGTCGGTAGCGGCGACTTTCGGTGACGGCGATGTCGCCGGAACGGAGGCCGGCGCGCAACTGATCAAAGGCGGCCGCCTCATAGTGGTTGGGGTGGATCGTCGTGCCGTCGAGCACATGCCGACGCCAGCGCTCCGTGACATGGCCCAGCGGCGCGTGAATCGTCGTGCGACCAAGGCGCGTTGTGATGGACGTGACGCGCTGCTTGTGCTGGGCCAGCCGTACGACATGCGCCAGGGCGAGGAGCGCCGGATCCCGCCGGCGAAAGGACTGAAACTGGAGGGTGTGATGCAGGTGGAAGAGTGGCTGCCGCAGCGGGACGAACTTGGGCTCCACCAGGTCCAGGTAATCGAAGTCGATCGGTCGCGTGAGCGCGTTGGCCTGCGCCACGGTGGCGACGAGCAGCTCCTTGGGCACCGCGGCATAGACGGTCAGCCAGGGATCAAGCTGGTTCGCCTCGGCCCGGAGGAACGCTTCAGCAACGGCGGTGAGGATCACGACCTGGACATTGAGGTCGGGCGCATGATCGGCCACCTGCTGGTCTTGCTCGGCCGCGCCTTTGCGCATGACCTCGACCCACACGTCGTCGAACATGTCCAACGCAAGGTCTACCAGGTCCTGCTGCAATTCATGCAGGTGGGGGACGAGCAGGGCCATGCGGCGCGCAGCCGGCAGCTTGGCGAGCGGTTGCGCACCCGTCCGACCGCCTTGCCGTGCGAGTTGCCGCACCCGGTTGTCATGGAGGCGTGGGGTGAGCGGCGGCAAGTGGAGCGCCTGCAGGAAGGTGATCCGTTCCAGCAGGTGGACCAACTGGGGGCCAGAGGGTGTGCCCGGTGGGACGCGGAGCCATTGGAGCGGCGTTGTGCCCCGAAACCGGCTGCGCGACGATGCGGTGACGAGGAGCGCATCCACGGCTGCCCGCTGTTCGGCGGTGAGCGGTGCGTCGATCAGCTGACGGACGAGCCGCTCTGCCCGCCGCTGTGCATGCCAAACGACCTGTTCCAGCGTCGTCATCCCCGGCGCGATCACCTTGGCGATCCGCAAACTATCGAGGGCCGCCTCGATCAGCGGGAGCGGGCGATCACTCTCCATGGCGAGCGGTGCCAGCTGACGGAGCAGGAGCCGTGCGGCCCGCCAGCTATAGTTTGTGTAGCCGAAGG
>JBBRHB010000566.1:0-3858 GCA_038223355.1 Chloroflexales bacterium | reverse complement strand
CCCAGATGCAAGTTGATTTCTTATTCGTGATGTTCCAAAACAAGGTGACATACAAGAATTGATCTTTGGTCTCGACAGATGAGCCGATTTACGTCATCCCAAAGCCCCATCCACTCAGGGCCACAATGGACAAAGTCTAGCTTAGCAGCCCGAGACCACTCACGAGCAGAGCACCGCCATACCACCGCAAGCCGGGGCGGACCATATCGTAGACCGGTGACATGAATTGGGTAGGAAGAAGCAGGATGATGAGCCCCATGCCGGTGGCACAGACGCCCATGACCACGGCAAAGAGATCAGGCGACCCGAAAGGCGCGGCTCTAGCACGTCCCGGTCTATCTCGCGGAAGGAAGGAAGCCAGCAGGAGACTGAGCCCCAAGACCAGGAAGTTCAGGGTGCCGGTCCAGGTCGTCGCGCGGGCAAAGCCGGCGGCCACCACGAGCAACGGAGCGACCGCCAGCAGGTGCACGACGATGAGGATTCTGCGCACAGGAGTGAGACTAGCGACGGCAATGAGAGCGATCCCAGTGAGTAAAAAGAGGATGCCCCACCACAGCAATTGGGGTTGTATAAGCTCATAGATGGGAGCATTGAACTGATGGGGGACAATCAGAATCAGGGTGCCGATCACTGCACAGTACACGCCGACAACCCATTGCAGACTTTGGATTTTCACTGGCATTGCTGCGCAGTCGCAGCAGGTGCCACGCTCGACGCAGGCCCTTGCTCAGTCACAAAGAAGCGCGTCAAGCCAGAGACCATTTCACCATCGAGTCCCGCGATGGTCGGCGGTGGGGTTGTACTTTAAGCAGCATCGTGTTCTCAGCCTACGTTGGTGTAAGCATATTGCCGTAGGGCTGCCGAGGCGAGATGACTTTCGGGCTATGTTAGCTCCTCTCTTTGGGAGTGTGCGAGCGGGATGTTCTCCTCCAGATTTGCCGCTTGACGCGGGTAACAGGGTAGGCTATACTGCCCGATGTTGCTTAAACGTTTAAGCAGAAAGTGCTGATGGCGACGATTAAGGACGTGGCAGTTGCGGCGGGCGTCAAGCCCGCGACCGTTTCCTATGTGCTCAACGGCACCGGGTCGGTCAGCACTGCGACGAAAGCACGGGTCCTGCAGGCCGCCGAGGCACTCCACTATCAGCCATCACATACTGCGAGATCGCTCCAACGACAGCAAAGCAACACGCTTGGCCTGGTTGTCCCGCTGGAGCGCGATCCGGCTGCCTGGGGTCTCATCGTTAATGGGTTGGTGGACGGGGCAACGGCGCAGGGCTTTGAGCTCCTGCTGAGCACAGCTGCTGCGGGCCAAACGGAAGCAGCCGTCTTAGCCGAGCTCGTGCATTCGCGACGGGTCGATGGCGTGGTCTATCTCAACGTCGCCAGCGATGGTGAGGTGGTCCAGCAAGGCCGCGATGTGCATCTGCCGCTGGTCAGTACGGGACGGGCCGACATTCATCCCCATGTGATGATCGATAACGAGGCTGGGATGGTTGAGGCAGTGGCGCATCTGGTCGTGCAAGGCTACCAGCGCATCGCCCTGATCATGCCACCGTTGGAATGGACGTTAGCCGAGGAGCAAGAGCGGGGCTACCGGACGGCACTCGATGAGGCCGGTATTGACTGGGATCCCGCCTGGCTGGTAGAAGGTGGCGCGAGCGAGCGCGGCGGCTACGACGCGGCTATGGAGCTACTGGGCCAGGACGACCGCCCTGACGCGATCATCGCTGCCCTGGCACCGCTAGCATTTGGAACCTTGCAGGCAGTACACGACATGGGGTTGGCGACGGGTCGGGATGTGGCCGTGCTGGCCGGTGATGAGCCACAAGGGGCCGCTTATATGGAGCCGCCGCTCTCGGCCTTAAGGCAGCCATATTATGCACTCGGCAAACAACTCGCAGGCACACTTATCGCCCGTATTCGGGGCGAGGAGTGTCCGGATCACACGCTTTATCCGCAACTGATCGTGCGGCGTTCCTGTGGTGAATAGCCCGGACGCGGCACGATCAATTGATAGGTTTCGGTCGGTTCTTCGCTAGGTACAAGGAGTGGATGATGGCAACCATCACGTTTGACCACGTCAACAAGTCCTTCGGCAATGTACACGTGCTGAAAGACTTGAACATCGAAGTTGGGGACCAGGAGTTCCTGGTGTTGGTTGGGCCGTCGGGCTGCGGTAAGTCGACGGCGTTGCGGTTGCTGGCCGGACTGGAAGATATTACCAGCGGGTCGATCTTCATCGGTGACCGGCGCGTTAATGACGTCGCGCCGAAAGATCGCGACATCGCAATGGTCTTCCAGAGCTACGCGTTGTATCCGCATATGTCGGTTTATGACAACATGGCCTTCGGCCTTAAGCTGCGCAAGGTTGCCAAGCAAGAGATTGACAAACGCGTCAAGCAAGCTGCCGAAATGCTTTCGATCTCGCAGTACCTCGACCGTAAGCCCAAAGCCTTGTCGGGTGGCCAGCGCCAGCGCGTCGCGTTGGGCCGCGCAGTCGTTCGTGATCCAACCGTCTTCTTGATGGACGAGCCGCTTTCGAATCTCGATGCTAAACTGCGCGTGCAAACACGATCCGAGATCTCGAAGTTGCATCAACGGCTCAAGACCACCTTTATTTATGTAACGCATGACCAAACTGAGGCTATGACGATGGGCACACGCATCGCCGTTATGCGCGATGGCATTTTGCAGCAGATTGATACACCGCAGAACCTGTATGATCGCCCCGGTAACATGTTCGTCGCCGGCTTCATCGGCTCGCCATCCATGAACTTCTTCGATGCTAAGCTGACGCGTAGCCAGAACGGGATGATGGTCGATACGGGCGGCTTCGGCGTACCGGTACCCCAGGCTTTGCAATCCGATCTGGGCAAATACCTGGATCGACCGGTCTACCTCGGTGTCCGTCCCGAGGATATTCACGATGCGCAATGGGTCCCACCGGGCACCGACGTGACCGCACCCTTCGAGGCGCGCGTCACCGTGACCGAGCCGATGGGCTCCGAAGTCTTCGCCTACCTCGAAAAGGGCAAGGAATTCGTCGGCCGCTTCGACCCACGGACCACCGCCAAGCCCGGTCAGCCGCTGCAAATCGTGATGGACACGGCGCGTATGCACATCTTCGACAAAGAAAGTGAAGCCGCGCTCGTCTAGCAACATCCCCAGCTAATATCAACGGTCGTCCGGACAGAGCCGGACGACCGTTTGCTTGTGGTCGCGAAGCCCCAATTGCGTATAATAAGCCCGCTCAGGTAGCGAAAGGTGTTGGACCATTGCCAAAGCGATACCCGCCCATCAGTCCCAAAATTCCCAAGATGCTGCACGGTGCCGATTACAATCCCGATCAATGGCAGCAGTATCCCGATGTGCTTGCTGAAGATATTCGCTTGATGAAGCTCGCCAAGTGTAACGTGATATCCGTTGGCATTTTCGCCTGGACAGCCATTGAGCCCGAGGAAGGCACGTTCACCTTTGAGTGGTTGGATCGCGTGCTGGATAGCTTCGCCGCGAATGGTATCTATGCTCTGCTCGCCACACCGACCGGTGCACGACCTGCCTGGATGTCGGCCAAGTATCCGGAGGTGTTGCGCGTCGCAGCCAATCGCGTTCGAAATTTACATGGGCAGCGCCACAATCACTGCTATACCTCGCCCATCTACCGTGAGAAAACGGCGATCATGAATCGCACGCTTGCCGAGCGATACGCCAAGCATCCTGCCGTTATCGGGTGGCACATCTCGAACGAATACGGTGGTGAGTGTCATTGTGATTATTGCCAACAAGCTTTTCGTAGTTGGTTGCAGCAAAAATATGGCACCTTAGGCGTTTTGAATCAGGCTTGGTGGGCAACCTT
>JBBRHB010000565.1:0-3865 GCA_038223355.1 Chloroflexales bacterium | reverse complement strand
TTGTCACCGTGGCGAAGATCACCATGCCCCAACGGAACTTGCCGTCGGATCCAATGCCGAACAGCAGATCCATCGCAAAGCCCAGAATGCCCGAAGCGATAAAGCCGAGCCAGCCTTGCTTACCGAGACCGGCAAGAAAATCCTTCCACCACGTCCAGGTATGCTCGTTGGTCAACCAATTCCAGACGTTCTTGAAGAAATCCCCGACCGGCGAAAGTACATGCTTATACAGCCAGTCCCAGCCAATGCCGAGATCAGGAGCGCCGACAGCAAGGCTACGGCGGCTGCCTGTGCAACGTTGCTGCCACGCTGTTCATGCCAAGCCTGCCTCCGTTTCAGTTGGATCTGCGCCATACTATCTCACTCTCGTTGCGACCTCTGCATACTAGAGCGTTCGGTAGCTGCTGACAAGGGTGAGGTGTAACAACTCTGTAAACCTTTTCGCTGCTGTAAATTCTCGCATCTTTTGGCTACGCATTCTGCAGCGAGGAAGGTATACTATTTAATATATGAGTCATCATCACGACCACGGGATACATACCTACGGACGTGCCTTCGCCATCGGTATTGCCCTAAATTTGGCATATGTCGTTGCCGAGTTTCTATACGGCCGGACCGCTCACTCGCTGGCCCTCGTAGCGGATGCGGGCCACAATCTCAGTGATGTGCTCGGCTTGGCTTTAGCCTGGGGTGCGAGTTTGCTCGCGCAACGCCAACCTTCGCAACGCCGGACCTATGGCTTGCGCCGCTCCTCCATCCTCGCTGCGCTAATTAATGCGGTCGTGCTCCTCTTAAGCGTCGGTGCGATTGGCTGGGAAGCATTGCAGCGTTTGAATGTGGCGACACCCGTGGCTAGCCGGACGATAATTGCTGTCGCAGCGGTAGGCATTGTGATTAACGCGCTGGCGGCCGCGCTGTTTATGGCCGGGAGGCACGGAGATTTGAATATTCGAGGCGCCTTCCTGCATATGGCGGCGGACGCCGGCATTTCGTTAGGCGTCGTTGTGGCAGGCGGCGTGATGCTGGCGACGGGCTGGCTGTGGCTCGATCCAGTAGTCAGCTTGCTGATCGTGGCGGTGATTCTGTTGGGCACATGGGGCCTGCTGCGCGATGCCGTCAACCTAGCCCTTGATGGCGTACCCGTGGGCATTGAGGTCGCCGCCGTGAAACAGTATTTGCGGACGCTGCCGGGCGTGCTTGACGTTCATGACATGCACATCTGGGCGATGAGCACGACCGAGACAGCGTTGACGGCTCATGTCATGGTCCGGCCAGAAGTCCCGCGTGGCGATGGTCTGCTGGTGACTGCGACACAGGCGCTCCATGACCGCTTCGGGATTGAGCATGCCACGCTTCAGGTGGAAACTTGTGAGCTTGACCGGCGCTGTGTTTGTTCGCTGGGCAGTGTCGAGCAAGCATAGCGAGGGCTAAACGTTAATAACATCGAACGTGAGCGTTCATCGGTGCTAGCAAAGAGGAGCAGCACGTTATGGCTGAACCATTTATTTCGGAAATCCGCATCATGAGCTTCGGCTTCGCCCCAAAAGGTTGGGCGCTGTGCAACGGTCAACTCTTGCCGATTAACCAGAATCAAGCGCTGTTTTCGTTGCTGGGCACGACCTATGGCGGCGATGGACGCGTGACCTTCGGCTTACCCGATCTGCAGGCGCGCACCCCGCTTCATATGGCGAGTGGGCATGCGCTCGGCGAAAAGGCGGGTGAGCAAAGCCATACGCTGGCGATTGCCGAACTGCCGCAGCATCATCACGTCGTGAACGCGAACTCCGACCTTGCGACCACGCATGCGCCGAGCCCGGCTGTCACGCTCGCCGCCTCACAGGAGGACAACATCTACTGCCCGCCAAGCCCGGGCTTGACGATGGCAGCGAACGCAATCTCGCCGGTGGGCGGGTCGCAGGCGCATGAGAACATGCAACCGTACCTCACGCTCAATTTCTGCATTGCTCTCCAAGGCATTTACCCCAGCCGGAACTAAAGGAGGTGCATGAGTGACCGAAGCCTATATTGGCGAAATCCGCATGTTTGCAGGCAACTTTGCCCCGGCGGGCTGGATGTTTTGCGAAGGACAACTGCTGCCAATCTCGGAGAACGATACCCTTTTCAATCTGATCGGGACCACCTATGGGGGCGACGGTCAAAGCACCTTCGCATTACCCGACCTGCGCGGGCGTATTCCTGTCCATCAAGGCAGCGGTTTGACGCTGGCCGCGACGGGCGGTGCCGAGACGATTTCGCTTACCACGAATGAGCTTCCGAGCCACAGCCATTCATTCCTTGCAAGCAACGATCCGGGGAACACGACCGCGCCGCAGAATGCAATTCCAGCCGCTTCCAACACCGCGACGACGCTTCCTTATGGTACGGCTGAACCATTAATGACGCTCGATCCCGCAGCGGTCAGCTCGGTTGGCGGTAGTCAGCCTCACAGTAACCTCCAGCCGTATCTATGCATCAATTTCATTATCTCGCTGTTCGGGATTTACCCGTCGCCATCATAAGGAGAGACGTTTATGGACCCATTCGTTGCCGAGATTCGTATTTTTCCCTTCAACTTCGCGCCCCTAGGCTGGGCCTTCTGCAATGGGCAACTTCTGCCCATCTCACAGAATACGGCGCTGTTTTCGCTGCTTGGTACGACGTACGGCGGCGATGGCAAATCGAATTTCGCCCTGCCCAACTTGCAAGGCAGTGCGCCCATGCACCCGGGTCAAGGAGCCGGCCTCTCCCTGCACGATCTTGGCGAGACAGGTGGTTCAGAGGCCGTAACCCTGCTCGAAAGCGAAATAGCAGGCCACACCCATGTCGTTAATGTTTCCGGGGGCGACGGGACAGTAGCCGGCCCTGGTGGACAACTCTTTGCAGCGGGTGGCGGTATGTATGGTCCGGGCAACATGGTCCAGCTGAATGACCAAGCACTCGCCCCTACGGGCGGCAATCAGCCTCATAACAACCTACAACCCTATCTCACGCTCAATTTTTGCATCGCGCTACAAGGAGTCTACCCCCCGCGCTCATGAACGTTACCCTACGGACGGTTGAGCCAACTGATGAAGCTTTCCTGTATGATGTGTATGCCAGCACTCGTTCGGAAGAGCTTGCCCTGGTGGCATGGAGTGAGACGCAGAAAACGACCTTTCTTAAGATGCAGTTCGCGGCGCAACACCGCTACTATACCGAACACTATTCCGACACAACCTTCCAGATCATTTTAGCCGAAGAGTATCCTGCTGGACGACTGTATGTGGCGCGTTGGCCGGACGAGATGCGGATCGTTGATATTGCCCTGCTGCCGCACTACCGTAATGCCGGGATCGGCACCGCACTGCTACAGCAGCTACTGGCTGAAGCTGTAGCCGCCAACAAATGCGTTCGTATCCATGTCGAGCAGTTCAACCCGGCTCTGCGCTTCTACGAGCGGCTCGGCTTCGCCCCGATTGGCGAGGGAGGCGTGTACCTGCTCATGGAATGGGCGCCATCCCGCGCTAGGTAAAAATCGCCTCATAGCGCATGCCTTGTGTATCCGGGCCGATGGGCACCAGGAAGAGTTCAAAGGTGCCGAGTGTGGTATGCGCTAGACGGTAAATCTTTTGGGGCAGGTGCGGGCCGCCAGGGCCATGGAACACGAGCGAGAACGGGATGCGCTGGGACGGGAAAGCAGCTGTGTTCTCAACTTCTCGTCCCAGAGCTGTTGCTGTCCTTAACTTCAACTCGATGGGCACTACCGAACCCTCCAAAACGTGGAATGTGTCACCGACATACGGCGCAAAGGTTTGCATGGTGAAGCTTTCGATCATACAGTGCATTCAGCTCCCCGCGCGCGCACGAAATCCATTGCAACGGACGC
>JBBRHB010000564.1:0-3879 GCA_038223355.1 Chloroflexales bacterium | reverse complement strand
CCATGATGAGCAAAATATAGGCGGCGACGCGCGACAACAACGACTCGCTCAACGGCTTGCGCGGCACGTCCCGCCAGCGCCAGATGAACAGGCCTGTGCTGCCCAGCAAGATAATGGAGAGCGAGGTCAGCATTGTGCCTTTCAGTCCTTCTTCCACAAAGGAATGGACCGAAAAGTTGGCCAACACCCCTGAACGCGTCAGGAACGAGGCATAAAAGACCAGGCTATAGGTGAGGATCGCCAGGAAAAAGTTCGTCCGGCGCATACCACCGTGCGCTTTCTGAAGAACCAGACCATGGACCAGCGCTGCTCCGGTCAGCCATGGCACCATTGAGGAGTTCTCGACCGGGTCCCAGCCCCAATAGCCGCCCCAGCCTAACGACTCATAGGCCCAATAGCCACCCATAGTGAGCGCCAGACCTAGAATGGCCCATCCGGCGAGCGTCCAGGGCAGTGCGAGCCGTACCCAGCCATCGTAGTCTCGCCGCCATAGCCCGGCGACTGCGAAACAGAAGGCTACACCCAGTAAGCCATAGGCAGTGAATAAGGTAGGTGGGTGGATCACCATCCACACGTTGTGCAGTTGCTCGTTCAAGCCACGCCCATCGGCCGGCGTAATCGGTAGATTGGTAGGTCCCAGCGTTGCCGCGAATGGGTTGCGGATCAACATAAAGACGAGTAATACCGCCTGCAGGCTCATAAGCAGTGTGAGGACGTAGGGTTCAAAGGCGCGGGTGCGACGAATCAAGTTTGGGGCAACCAGTAGCCCGACCAACGCCCAGACCACTAATGATCCGGGCTGACCAGCCCAGATCGCCGCAATGCGGAAGCGTAGCTCAAGGTCTTCCGAACTATAGTCGTAGACGTACCGGATATCGTAGCGGTGGAGTAAGAAGAGCGTGAGTAGCAGCACCGCCGATGTACACGCCAGGGTGGTCGCGAGGTAAACGCCCCGCCGGGCCCATGGCAGGAACTGGATGTGGCCCCGCGTCACGCGTATGTACATTATGGCACTACCGGCTGCTGACAGGATTGCGCCAATCACCAGACCTGGGCCGACCAGATGGGCTGCCTCAGGCCACAGCGCGGCACTGCTTAACATCACCAGCACAAATGCTACGACACCGGCGATCTCCATGCCGCTCCCCACAATGGGTGCGACCAGCTTGTGTCCGCGCACACCATAAACATACAGCAGCGTGCTCAATGCTGCAGCACCAAACGCGCTGAGCAGTAAAGCGACCCCCAGATAATACATCTGCATAAGCGTTTTGACCTCGCGAAAGGAGCAGGGAGCTAGGGCGTGACGTTCCCGATCGCTACTTTGGCCTGTTCCTGGTATTTCGATGGGCACTTGACTAACAATGCATTCGCCTGGAAATGCTTAGTCGCGGGATCATACTTGCCAGTTGCCACGATGCTTTGGGCTTCTTCGAAGTTTGCCGGCTTGGCTTTGGTATAGACGACCGTCATCAGATCGCCGTTATTGCCTTGAATGTCGAAAACCCAGTTGCCTGCGGCATCGTAGCTCCCCTTGTTATGCAGAAAACCAAACACCTGGACACTCCGAGCCGTTTGTTTAGCTTCGGGTACGCTGGCGTACGAGACAACCGTACCTTTGCGCAGCGACAAACCACCGAAGACCAGCGCAATGGCAATGATCGCCAGCATCAGCCAGTGGATCGGGCTCAACCCCATTATGCGACGGGGTCGGGCTTCAGCGGCGTAGGTTGCCATCACTCTGCTCCTCTTTAAGACGGCGTTGGGGTCGCAATGGTTCGGCCGGCGTCGATGCTATACGGCCGGCCGTCCGCTCGACCAGTGCGCGCCGAAGCTCGCTTACCCGGCGGTCAACCGCCCATAAGTAAACAAATAGCCCGACGACCACGATCAGCGCGACCGCAGCTGCCACATACATGCCGAGAGTTGGATTATCTGTCAGTACCGTCATCTCAGACCTTCTAGCGCCAGATCGCGCTGGAGCGCCATCACGTTAACGCGCAGCTTCCAAAGCCACCAGAACAAACCGGTAAAGCCTAGCAACGACGCCAGAAAGGTCCCCAGCGTCCGTAGGTTGCCGAGTTGGCTCTGATTGCCGGCAGCCTGCTGATTAAGGAAAACGCTTCCATCCCCATTCACCTGCTTGATCACCAACATAAAGCTTGTGCCTGGCAGCTTCGGCTGCGCCTCTT
Source organism: Chloroflexales bacterium (assembly GCA_038223355.1). Lineage (GTDB taxonomy): Bacteria > Chloroflexota > Chloroflexia > Chloroflexales > Kallotenuaceae > JACDGP01. The sequence continues at coordinate 1,687 of JBBRHB010000564.1, read as the reverse complement.
GTTGGTCAGTATGGGTATTATAACTTGGCTGGAGCAGTGTTGCATCCCCGCCACCCCGCCGTGCTGCCACGACGGCCGTCACAAGATCGCCCTCGTGCCGCATCCCCCGTAGTTCAAGGATGGTTTCGCCCAGCGCGCCAACACCATTGGCGCGTAAGGTAATGCCTTTACACGTTGCAGTCTGGAGAAAGGCACAATTCGGGTGGAGGGTCGAGTCGGATAAACGGGGCACGACAAAGGTGAGCAAGGGTGCCATCGCGAAGGCAAACAGTGCATAGGCCGCCGCAAGCTGCCGTCGACGCTCAAGATCATCAACCGCCGACCGCAGGGCGAAATATGCACCGTAGACCAGCAGCAGGACAAGAATCGCCGTCTCACGTGGGTCCCAATTCCAGAACGAGCCCCACACCACTTTCGCGAAGATCGAACCGGTCACTGTCGCCAGGATCGTAAATAGAAAGCCCTGCTCGACCGCTGCTAGCGCACGGTCGTCGTCAACGGGCCGCCGTTTCCAAAGGTACAGCGCGCTCCATACCGCACTCACTAGGAAGGCCAATTCCGAGAGCCAAGCGGTCGGCACATGATAAATGATAATCCGTCCTGTATTGCCTAGCCCTTGCTGTGCCGGAACCAACAAAAACATAGCAGCCGTCACCCCGATCATCCAGAGTGTGATGACCACCTTAGCTGTCGTAGCGATGCGTGTGCGAAGCATAATTATCGATAGTTTCGTTGTGGAACGCAGCGGAGACTACGCCTCCCACACCAATGGAAACAACAAAATTGCGCTAGCCGCAGTCAATACTACGTATGCTACCAGAAGTTGGACGTTGGGGAGCGCTTGATTCCAGGCTGCACCACTTAAAGCCAGATCGGTGGTCTGGACCGCGATAACCAACAGCGGCAGGAGTACCGGAAAGGCCAGAGGTGCAAACAAGGCCGACCGCACATTCGCTTGCGCGATGATCGCAGCGACCAAAGTCGTGGTCGTCGCCAGACCAAGGCTGCCTAAGCCGAGTACTGCCACCAATAATGGCAGGTTACCGATGCGTAAGCTCATTAACACTCCGAAGACGAGTGTTGTCAGGCTCGTCAACCCTAACAATAAGAGCGTGTTGAACAGCCACTTACCAATCAATACCGCCAACGGCGGCGCGTGGAGGCGGAGTAGCGCCGCAGTCTGGGTTGCTTCCTCTTGTACAAATGCTCGCGCCATACCCGTCAAGGCCGCGAAGAACAACACAATCCAGAGCAAGACGGCATCAACGAGCGGTGTAAGTGGCTCGCTGGCCAGCAGCTGGCTGCCGAGATTAATACTGACCATCAGGACCGTAGCCAGCGCAAACATCGCGAGCGCATTGAGAGCGTAGCGGGTTCGTAGCTCGCCACGTAGATCCTTCTGAAACACTGCCCAGCTCGCGCGTACGAGCGTGGGCTGAGGGCGATCAGTTGGCGCGTGCATCGAGCGTGAGAAAAAGATCGCCATAATGCAAATCGCGTTGGTCATTGGTAGCGATTACGAGCAGACCTTGCTGGCGCTGCATCGCCACAATTTCGTCTACCACGGCAATCCCCTCCTGATCCAGGTTTGTGGTTGGTTCGTCCAGCAGCAATACGGACGGTCTATGCAACAGGGCAACTACATAACGCATCCGTTGGAGCATCCCCGACGAAAACCCGCCAACTT
>JBBRHB010000563.1:0-3896 GCA_038223355.1 Chloroflexales bacterium | reverse complement strand
ACACCGGCAAATGAAGCACCAGGCTGCTCAACCTCCGCGACAATCCGGAGCTTCTCTTCAAGACGCCAACGGCGACGACGCTCAACGCCGGTGATGATCTCCATCCAGCAACCCATCCCTGATCTTAACAGCGCTCGTACGAACACCTTCAAGATCACCTGGCACCATCAGCCCCGCTAGGCGGCCTTCACCGGGTGGATACCCTAGATGTTTAGTCCCGGCATTTGATGGGTTGGGTCGATGATGAATCGCTCAGGCTGTTTTGTCCATGCTTTGCAGATGGCTTCGTAGGGAGTGAGCCCCTTCAGGGTCTTCAGGCGGCGGCCGAAATTGTAGGCGCTGACGAAGTTATCGAGATGGGCTCGGAGATCATCATGGGTGCTGTAGTGGAAGCGCTTTACGGTGGCGTCCTTGATCGTGCGGTTCATTCGTTCGACTTGCCCATTGGTCCATGGATGACGCGGTTTTGTTAGGCGATGGTCGATATAGTTTTGGGCACAGGCGAGTTCAAAGCCGTGGGCCCAAAGGGGCTCGCCGTTATTCAATGCGACCCGGATATCGGCGGCCGCTGAGCATGTGTTGCCTGGCGTGGTGAAGTGCGTGCCGTTGTCGGTCAGCACGGTATGGATCTTGTAGGGCACGGCCCTGATCAGGTTGCGCAGGAAGTCACCGGCGACTCTCCTGGTGGCTTTTTCGTGAAGCTCGGTAAAAGCAAACTTTGATGTCCGGTCGATAGCAACGAAAAGGTAGAGCTTCCCTCCGCTGCCATTCCACACGCTGCGCGTGCGGAACCTTGGGCAGCTCCGCCCTGCTCGGTCCGGACCTCGGCGATATCGACGTGAAAGTAGCCAAGAGGATAGGCTTTGAACTTTCGCTTTTCTGGCTTGTCACCCTCTACATCGGGCAGGCGGGAGATGCCGTGGCGTTGCAGACAGCGGTGCAATGACGAGCGCGTCAGATGCGGCAGGGCGGGTTGAAGGGCATACAAGCAGTCATCGAGCGGTAGCAGCGTGTGCCGGCGGAACGCTACGACAACGGCCTCGTCCTCGATCGACAGAACGGTTGACTTGGCGTCTTTTGGGCCGGTCGGCAGGTCGCTGACGGAACTGCGTTTCTTCCATTTCGCGACGGTCTTTTGGTTGATCCCGTAGCGCGAGGCGAGGACCCTCAGGCTCGCTTGACTATGCAGTATCGCTCGACGGACTGCCTCTGTCGTTGTGGCGCAGCCGTGAAGAACCTGGCCCATAGTGCCTCCTTCCATTCCATGGAAAATAATGCACCATCAAAGCCTGGGATCAAACACCTAGACAATGGGCTGTATAGCCGGCCGGACCAAAATCTTGGACCGATAGCGGAAGAAGCCTCATTTCGTTGATGGCCGAAGGCGAAGGACTTGCGTAGAAAAACATCAGATTACCGCGGTGCCACCGTGGCGAATAAATTTTGGTCGTTAACGTGACATACTCCTTGCTGAACATTAGCATTGGGATAAGCGAAGTTGGAGTTTGGTTTTTGTTGCGGTCCATCCGGGCTGCTCAAGTGAGTTTATGATGCGCCGTTGTTCGCTGGTGCCGGACTTGGCTTTATCGAGCAACTCCTATATCATAACCCATTATGATGTATGTTATAATTTATAAAAATCATGACTAAATGGATTTTAACAGATGATGACAGGAAAGTAACGTGCGATTAACTGAAGCGAAACTGGCAGCAGCCAACGCTCACATTCCTCGCATCGACACCCTACGAGCATTAGCGGCCCTGAGCGTCATCTATATCCATTATTTTCAGTCGCTTCTGCCACCTAGCATTACTATTGATGGCGTTCAGTTGTTCTTTACACTTTCAGGCTTTCTTATAACTAGAACTATAATATTGCAAGAAAAGCAGAATAGTAAGGGTCGGACTCTTGCGCAGTTTTATATCAGACGCGTGTGCCGAATCTTCCCAGCCTATTACATCGTTGTTTTTGCGAGCCTTGCGCTGGGTATTTATGGAGCCAAACAGTGCGAGATCTGGGCACTGACGTTTACGGTTGATTTCTTCATGAGCGGCCAAGTTGGAGATGCAGGATACCTTGGCCATCTTTGGTCAATTGGTGTAGAGGAGCAGTTTTACCTCATACTGCCATTTTTGCTTCTATTTTTAACACGACGAATGTTCATCACCATAGTCATGGCCAGCATGCTCGGAGCCATCGCCTATAGATTAGTCCAGTTTTCGATTTCCCCCACCTTTCCCTACAACCCAGTCGCCAACATCGACAAGTTGGGCGTGGGTGTTCTTCTGGCCTTGGCTGTTGAAGCGTTTGGAGCACCCAGCGTCGAGCGTTGCCTGCGCTGGGTCTTGCCTGTCGCCATCCCTAGCTTTCTGCTTTGTTGCTTAGAGCCCATACTAAGCCTTGATTTGTTGTTCGTTTTCTTTGGCTTGCCGATCATGCTCTCGTGCATGTTTTTCGCTTGGCTCATCGTCAAAGCCGTGTCCGACGGGCCGGACGCCAACACATGGGGCGGGACGATACTGCCCAAGCTCGGCGCAATCAGCTACGGGATTTACCTCTACCACTTGCCAATGAGGGCGATCGCCGATCATTTCGAGCAAGGAAGCCCGTCAGTGGTGCTGCGGTTCTTGTGTGTCGCAGCGACTATTGGTCTGGCAATGCTATCTTTTCATGCTATCGAGGCGCCATTGATGCGCTTTGGCAAAGCAAGATTGAAAGGCAGCGCGATACCTGTTGCGCACCCCAACGTGAATCCTAGAGAAAAATCCGTTCAATCTGGATTGGATAGGGGTTCCCCGACGCGGCCATAATGTGACTCAGCATTCGTGCTGGGCAGAAGGCCAGCATTTACGGGCAAACCGCTTTCTGTCTACCTTCGGTCAAGGCTGGTTTCCGCTGTTGCTGGCGGGCCGTCCCGCCGCAGAGCAGTGGAGCGCTTCGGTGTTTCTGCCGCGAGCACCGTTCGCTGGTTTGCGGCCTTGAATTACACCGGGACAATCGACCCGAAGCCCCAAGGGGGAGATACGCGCTCGCATCATATCGAGGCTGTCAACAGTGGTCCAATTCCAGCCATCAGGGCGGAGTAAAACCAAGCCATGAGCTTCACGGACAGGCGTCAAGCAAAGGGCCCCGATCGGGGCCCTTTGCATGACGCTGGAGTCCTTGACCGGATCAGTTTGTAGCGCGACAATCAGGGTGGTTGGCGTATTGCCTCATCCAGGAATGCTCCCATGCTGGGGCCGGGTTGCCTCACCAGAATGCTCCCGTAGCACCATCGCGGCGACCGGCGCCAGCATCTCTGCCCCTCGCGCTGGACGCACCATCTTATGTCTCAATCACGGCCTTACCCACGAGGCGGTTCGATGGTGGCAAGAGCTTCCTGATCGAGATCGGCCACCGCTTGTAGAGCATCGGCCGTCGCGCTGCCGTGCAAGCTGTCGGGGAGCCCATCCAGCCAGGCGAATACTCCGACTGGGGCGCGAGGAGTTCGGACACGGCGTCGCGCCACCGCTGTGGCCGCGATCGTCGGTCAGCAGCTCGGCGGACGCGGATGACCGGCACCCCCTCTGCTGCCAGCCCACGGGCGCGGTAACGAGCCTGCCGTTCCGCGTTGCTGAGTGCGCCTTGGCTGGCCGCCTTGTCGTAGTCAGGCATGTTCAACCGCCGTTACGTAACGCTGTCCAATGGGATTGACATAGCACTCTGGGATGGCATGGGGTTGGCGTCAACATCAAACTCTTACATTAAATCAGCGGCTTGTCGCCGTGTCTGCCAACCTTCATGAATTATTCGGGTTAAAGCGGGCTGAACCCAATGCAGTCCGCCCACTTGATCACATAACCGTGTGCAGCCCCGGCGACCCTGCCATCCCTCCCGCCTTTGGTCTCGACTGTCA
>JBBRHB010000562.1:0-3897 GCA_038223355.1 Chloroflexales bacterium | reverse complement strand
GTGTTGGCCGAGCGAGCACAGACTGCTCTACGAGATGCTGGGGCAATGCCGCACGTTTTCGGAACGATTACGGTGGCCGATGGTATCTCGATGGGCACCGAAGGTATGAAATATTCACTGGTATCCCGCGAGGTCATCGCGGATGCGATCGAGACGGTGTGTAAAGGCCAGTCTATGGACGGCGTGATTGCGATTGGCGGTTGTGATAAAAACATGCCGGGCGCAATGATTGCACTGGCACGTATGAATATTCCAGCGATCTTTGTGTATGGCGGGACCATCAAGCCGGGTCATATCGACGGTCGTGACCTGACGATTGTTAGCGTTTTTGAGGCAGTCGGACAGCATAGCGCGGGCAAGATCGATGATGCTGAGCTGCGTGACGTGGAGTGCCATGCCTGTCCGGGTGTCGGGTCATGCGGCGGCATGTATACCGCCAATACTATGTCTTCGGTGATTGAGGCAATGGGCATGAGCTTGCCTTATTCGTCGACGATGGCGGCGGAGGATGGAGAGAAGGCAGATAGTGCCGCTCGGTCTGCAGTGGTATTGGCGCAGGCGATCCACAAGCAAATTTTGCCGCGGCAGTTGTTGACTCGGGAGGCGTTTGAGAATGCGATCACGGTCGTGATGGCGATCGGCGGATCGACAAATGCGGTGTTGCATCTGCTGGCCATTGCACATGCGGCGGAAGTGCCGCTAACGATCGATGATTTCGAAGAGATTCGTGGGCGCGTGCCGGTCTTGTGTGATCTCAAGCCATCAGGGCGCTATGTCGCGACCGATTTGCATCGCGCCGGCGGCACGCCACAGGTCATGAAGATGTTGTTAGCGCATGGCCTGTTGCACGGCAATGCGTTGACGATCACCGGCGAGACACTAGCCGAGGTGCTACGCGACGTACCTGAAACGCCGAGGGCTGATCAGGATGTGATTCATCAGTGGGAGCAACCGGTTTATGAGCACGGTCATTTAGCAATTCTGAAAGGTAATTTGGCGACTGAGGGCGCTGTTGCCAAGATTACGGGCATCAAGCAGGCGCATATTACCGGTCCGGCACGCGTCTTCGAGACCGAGGAAAGCTGTCTGAATGCGATTTTGTTGGCTGAAATCCGTCCCGGCGATATTCTGGTGATTCGCAACGAGGGTCCCAAAGGTGGTCCGGGCATGCGCGAGATGCTGGCACCTACTTCAGCGCTCATTGGTGCCGGCCTAGGCAATAGCGTCGGCTTAATTACCGATGGCCGCTTTTCGGGTGCTACATATGGGATGGTCGTCGGCCATGTCGCTCCCGAAGCCGCCGTCGGTGGAGCGATCGCGCTGGTGGAAGAAGGTGACTCGATTACTATTGATGCCGAGCAACGGCTCCTGCAGCTTAACGTGGACGATGGCGAGCTAACGCGGCGCCGTAGCCAGTGGCAGCCTCGTCCAGTACGGTATACCCGTGGCGTGCTGGCGAAATACGCCAAATTGGTCGGTACCAGCAGTATGGGAGCGGTAACAGATTAGCAGCGGCCACGAAGGAGCCTTGCTATGCAGACAGTGATGATCGATGGCGATCATCTGGATATACCAACAGTGGTCGCGGTGGCGCGAGCGGCACATGTACCGGTGACCATCACGGCTGAAGCCCGCGAGCGGATGCAGATCTCGCGGGCGGCGGTTGAGCAATTTGTACGTGATGGCGCAGTCGTATATGGTATTACAACGGGCTTTGGTAAATTTCAAGACCGGGTGATCTCACCGGGCGATGTAGAGCAACTGCAGCGTAACATCGTCATGAGTCACGCGGTCGGAACGGGACCGTTGCTCGAAGCCGAGGTAGTGCGGGCGATGCTCTTGATCCGGGCGAACACGCTGGCCAAAGGCATATCTGGCATTCGTCCCGAAGTGGTTGATTTGCTCCTGGCCCTGCTGCAGCGTGAGATTATACCCAGCGTTCCGGCACAAGGATCGCTGGGCTCGTCGGGTGACCTGGCACCGCTGGCGCATATTGCCCTGGTCCTCATTGGCCTGGGCGAAGCCGAGGTGGGGGGGCAGCGCGTAGACGGGCTGATTGCGCTTAGGCGGGCCGACCTCACGCCGGTAGTCTTGCAAGCCAAAGAAGGATTAGCACTCACGAATGGCACCGCACTCATGGCAGGGCTGGGAGCGCTGACTATCTATGATGCTGGGGCGCTGTGTCGAACCGCCGACATTGCGGCAGCTATGTCGCTCGAAGCGATGGCAGGGGTTCTTGCGGCCTTCGATCCCCGCATTCATGCTGTACGACCGCATCCACGCCAAATTGAGTGCGCGGCGTGGATGCGGAGGATCCTGCAAGATAGCGAATTCGTGTGCCAGGAACCGGGGGCTGGCGGCGTCTGCGTAACGCCCTTCAAAGTGCAGGATGCCTACTCATTGCGCTGTGTGCCGCAAGTGCATGGCGCGATCCGCGATACGGTGGCATATGCCGATTGGGCTATTACGATCGAATTGAATAGTGCGACCGACAACCCGTTGATTTTCGTTGACGAGGCCGGGCGAGCAGAGGCAATCTCGGGTGGCAATTTTCATGGTGAGCCACTGGCGTTGGCGCTTGACTACCTAGCACTCGGCTTAACCGAGTTAGCAAATATCAGTGAGCGACGACTGGCACGTTTACTCGATCCCGCGCGCAACGCTGGCTTGTTACCACCCTTTTTAATCGATCAAGGCGGCCTCAACTCGGGCTTAATGCTGCTCCAATATACTGCTGCTGCCCTCGCTTCCGAAAACAAGGTGCTAGCGCACCCGGCGTCGGCGGATACGATTCCCACCTCAGGTGGTCAGGAAGATCACAACAGTATGGGGGCTATTGCGGCCCGGCAAGCCAACCAGATTCTGCAGCATTCACAAACGGTTATCGCCTGTGAACTCATCGCGGCGGCCCAGGCCATCGATCTACGCCGCCGTAGCCTTGGCTCCAGCGCACAACTCGGTCGTGGTACCACTGCGGCACACGCTCTCATTCGCCAGTATGTTCCTTTCCTTGAACGAGATGCTGTGCTCGCTCCGTTTATTGAGGCAGTCCGGCGATTAGTTGCGAGCGGGGCAATGTGTGTGGTGGTTGAGGAGCGAGTAAATGGCGCTTCTCCGGTCTAATGTTGGGCTTGGTTATTGCAGGGCCTGGTAGGTTGCGGTGCTGATCTGCTCGATCGTGTTGATGCCGTAGTCCATTGATGGATTGGGATAGGTAAAGACGGCGATGGCATAGGCATGGCCGCCCTGCATGACGACGCCAACGCTATTAATACCCCAGCCATCGGTATCGGGGTACCAGCCGTTCTTCAAAGCCACCGGCGAGTTGCTTGTACCCGCCGTGACGCCCCACGCCTGTGACGAGTCGACATGCTGCATGACCTGCAGCGCGTAGTCACATAACCGTTGTACCAGCATTATACAATTACTGAGGCGGGCCATGAGGCGAGCCATATCCTGAGCGGTAGTGCTACTATTGCCCCAGGCATTATTGTCCATGGAGGTGTTGTAAATCCCGTTGCGCGTTAGGAAATCTTGGACACCGGGAGCATCGCCTACGCTATCATAGAGGGCGTCGGTCGAGTCATTGTCACTCCATTCGATCATTGCTTCGATCAGGCTCTGCTCGCGGGAGGTCACCCGTCGATCTTGACGCACGGCCCGGTCCAGTACGGCTAACATGATCGGTACCTTCGCGATACTATACATGGTGAATTCCTGGTTGCCTTCGAATGCGTAAAAGTCATCTGTGTCGAGTTGATAGACGGCGGCGCCCACCAGTCCCCGCCGGTTATTGGCAATATTGGCGGCTGTGGATGACAATTGGCGCAGAGGCCGTGCCGCACTGGCTGCCTTGACCGGCGTAGGGTAAGCTGGAAAGAGTACAGCAATCAGGAG
>JBBRHB010000561.1:0-3899 GCA_038223355.1 Chloroflexales bacterium | reverse complement strand
AATGCGCCGGCTTGCGGCCGCCATGCTCGTTGATGCCTCGATCCAGGCCGACCTCCGGTTAACTCCTGGCGAGCAGGCGCTAATCGCCATGGACCCCGGCTATGAGGAGCCTAGCGCTCACTCGCGCATGGACACCTTTCTGACTTTGGACGGCTCGTCGCTACGTTTCGTTGAGTACAATGCCGAAAGCCCGGCGGCTATTGCCTATGAGGACGAACTCTCGGACATCTTCCTTGATTTGCCGGTCATGCACCGCTTCAGTGCGCGCTATCTTTCCGAAAAGTTGCCTGCACGCCACCAGCTGCTCCAAACACTGCTCGATGCCTGGCAGGCCTTCGGCCACACGCGTGCCCCGCTGATTGCGATTGTGGATTGGAAGGGACTGCCCACACACTCCGAGTTCCTCCTTTTTCAGCAGTATTTTCATGAGCATGGTCTAGAGGCCATTATCTGTTCGCCGGACGAGCTGGAGTGGAGCGCCGGCCAGTTGTATGCGCGTCTCGCAGATCGGCGCGTACCGATTGACCTAGTATATAAACGGGTTCTAACGAGCGAGTTCCTAACGCGCTACGGCGACCATGCGCTCGAACACCCGCTCGTCCAGGCGTATGCCGGCGGCAAAACCTGCGTTGTCAATTCCTTCCGTGCCAAACTACTCCATAAAAAGTCGATCTTCGCATTGCTCACCGACGACAAATTTCAACATCTGTTTACCCCCGAGCAACAGGCCGTAATCACGAAACACGTACCATGGACGCGGCTGGTACGGCCCGGTTCCACCACCTATGAAGGCGCAACGATTGACTTACTGAGCTGGGTCACTGCTAACCAGGAGCGCTTGTTGCTCAAGCCTAATGATGAATACGGCGGCAAAGGCATTTTGATCGGCTGGGAAACAGATGCCGCAACCTGGGCGCAGGGGCTCAAGGATGCCCTTAGCACCCCATCAGTTGTGCAGGAGCGAGTCGAGATTGCCTACGAAGACTATCCTTCCATGATCGACGGACAACTGCAGATTGGGCGCCGCCTCGTTGACAGTGATCCCTTTCTTTTTGGCAGTGAGGTCACCGGTTGCTTAACGCGGCTGTCAACGGTCACATTGCTCAACGTCACCGCCGGCGGTGGTTCAAGCATTCCGATGTTTGTGCTTCGCAAACGCGAAGCCGAAGTTGCATAGCCCCATCTATGGCCCTTAGGTATGGGCAGGAAAGGCAGAGCGATGACTGTATATGATCCTCATTCACCTGACTTCCCCTTTACGATTGGCATCGAAGAAGAATATCAGGTCGTTGATCCGGAAACTCGCCAGCTCCGTTCTTATATTACCCAGATTCTGGATCGTGGCCGGCTCATCCTCCACGAACAGATCAAGCCCGAAATGCACCAGAGCATCGTTGAAGTTGGCACGCAGCCCTGTTATACGATCCAGCAAGCTCGCGCTGAAGTTATCCGCCTCCGTGGTACGATTGCCAGTCTCGCCGCGCAGCATAACCTGCGGATCGTCGCTGCGGGCACCCACCCGATCTCCTCATGGGTCGATCAAGAAATTACCCCCTTTGAGCGCTACAAGGGCGTCGTTGAGGAGATGCAACAGTTGGCGCTCCAACTACTCATCTTTGGCATGCACGTCCACGTCGGCATGCCTTCAAACGACACTGCGGTCGAGGTCATGAATGTCGCTCGGTACTTCCTGCCACACCTGTTGGCGCTCTCGACCTCGTCGCCCTTCTGGATGGGCCGCCATACCGGCTTCCATTCCTACCGGGCTTCGATCTTTTCCAATTTTCCGCGCACCGGTATCCCGCCGTCATTCCACTCCTATCACGAATTCGAGGACTACATCGATCTGCTGGTCTCCACCGGCTCGATCGATAATGGCAAAAAGATATGGTGGGATCTGCGCCCGCACCCCATGTTCGGCACGTTAGAATTTCGCGTTTGTGATATCGTGACGCGTGTCGACGAATGTATTGCCATTGCAGCCATGATCCAAGCCATTGTCGTCAAGCTATACTCGATGTTCGAGACCAACACAACCTTCCGCGTCTACCCCCGTGCCCTCGTGAACGAGAATAAATGGCGTGCCCAGCGCTACGGGCTTGACGGGAAGTTAATTGATTTTGGCAAACGCAAAGAGGTCGAAGCCAAAGCGCTGATGTACGAGCTTGTGGCCTTCGTTGATGACGTGCTTGATCAGTTGGGCAGTCGCCAGGATGTTGAGTATATTCTCAAAATCGTTGAGCATGGTACGAGTGCACAGCGTCAGGTCGCGATCTTCCAGCAGACCAACGACTTAAAAGACGTTGTCGACAACCTCATGGTCGAAACTATGGAAGGCATACCGCTCGTCAGTCTCGGCTAAAAACGTGGTGGCTCCGCCGACCCGCCACCACGTTTCTTTTCCGCTTTAATCCCGCAGCAAAAAGCGCAGGGCGTCCGGCAAACGCTGTGCCCAGGCCGCCTCGTTGTGAAGGCCCTCCGGGGCCTCTACGTACAACAGATTGTGCGTGGGCTGGTAGCCTTTTTTTTGCAGCAATTGGTATAACCGTCGCGCGTTCAGTAGGGAACGACTAGGTTCGCCGGGTGCCAGACGGCTAAAGGCGGAAGCTGGGCCTTCCCGGCCACCCATGTCTAGATACAGTCGGCCCGGCTGGAAGCGTGTTTTGGTTACGTATGGCATAATCGCGCCTTGTGCGAACCAGAGCGATGGACTCATCACACCTGCCAGTCCAAAGGTTGTAGCATAGTGAAAAAAGCCATACAAGCTGATTAGACCCCCCATTGAAGAGCCGATGAGCCCTGTATGCTCCCGCTCCGGCAACGTCCTAAAATCGTGATCGATCAGCGGCTTCAGCGTTTCAGCAATAAACTGCAGATACAGCTTCCCTTTGCCACCCCCGAAATGCCCATCATTAAACGGGCTATACTCCTGGATACGCTGGGCGCCCATATTGGGAATACCGACGATGATCGCCGGCAACCCTTCCTGGTTGAGCAATTGTAACGTTTCGTCAACATGCCACTCCCCGGCGTAACTGGTCGCCCGGTCGAACAGGTTTTGCCCATCGTGCATGTAGATCACGGGGTAATGCTGGTTGGTCGACGCATACTCCGGCGGTAGTGCGACCAGGATTGGGCGTTCGTTATGGAGTTGCGGACTCCAGACCGCGTCGTCTTCCAGCAGTAAGCCGGTAATATTGTGGAGCCCATCTGGCTCAACATACGTATGCCATGTCACGAGGTGGAGTTCCCTCCCTCGTCGCTCCACTGGAGCTCCTTGCGCCATCGATTTGCGCTACCGGGGATGTGGAAGCATACTATCAAACTTGGAACTGTGGCTATATTGTGATATATCATCATACTCACTTCAGATACACCTAATGAACGTTATTGTCAAATTTTCGTTTACCTATGCGAGGGTGCTCTATGACTGAAGCGCCACTGCTCACCATCCTGTGTCTGGCAAGCTACGAAAAAGGGGCTGACTTCATGCGCGAGTGCCATGAGGAAGGCTGCCGCGTTCTGCTGCTCACCCAATCGAACCTAGCCGATTCTGCTTTTTGGCCCCGTGATGTCATTGATTACTTTTTCTACATGCCAGATATGTATAACCGCCAGGATGTGGTCTATGGTGTGAGCTATATGGCGCGCACGGAAACGATTGATCGCATTGTCGCCCTCGACGATTTCGACGTAGAGATGGCTGCCGCCTTGCGTGAACATCTCCGTATTCCTGGAATGGGCGACTCGACCGCGCGCTATTTTCGTGACAAGCTGGCCATGCGGGTCAAGGCGCAGGACGAGGGCATCCTAGTCCCCGAGTTTACGCACGTGCTTAACTATGATCGCTTGCGGGCGTGGATGGAGCGAATCCTGCCGCCGTGGGTGCTGAAGCCCCG
>JBBRHB010000560.1:0-3911 GCA_038223355.1 Chloroflexales bacterium | reverse complement strand
TCGTTGCGACGGGTGGCGGCCTGATCGACTACGCGTTGGGCTGCTCGGAACTCCAGGCAGCGATCGACACGCTGTCCGCCAAACAGCTCGCCTTTGATGGTCCCCACCCCAGTGGCCGGCAGCGCCCGGATGCCACGGCGTTACGCTGGCTCGGGGCCTTCGCGCCGGAGGGCTACGGCCTGCCATTTTTAATCGAGGATCTTACACAACGTGCCCTACGCGTGGCAGCTGGCGATGCGACGCGCCATGCTAATGGTGCACAGGGCATCAGCAGGGTCGTCGTCGGTGTGACGGATCTCCCGGCGACGGCGGAGCGCTATCGGCTGTTGCTCAACGAGTGGCCGCCCAGTCCTGCTCTTGACGCGGATCTCGCTGCCGACATTGTGCAGATGCCTCTCGGCACCGCTACACTGGTGCTTGCTCATCCCACCGCGCCTACTGGCCCACTCGCCGCGCAGCTTACAGCGCGCGGCTCCGGCATATATGCTGCCAGCTTGACTGTGGCAAGCGCACAATCCAGCGGCTGGTTAGATGCGCGTCGCACACATGGTGCGCGCTTGCAGTTGCTCTAGCATTATCCTCCCTGGTTCGCAAGGCCTCCGTGCTTGTCTGCTATAATGCGCGGCACTGAGCCCCTTGTTGATCCGGGAAGGACTGGGATGCCCAAAACCATATTCGTCATCGACGATGACCTGGGAATGCAGCTTGTACTTGAAATCGCCTTAAAGGATGCCGGTTATGAGATGGTGGCCGCCTCCGATGGCTTACAAGGGATCGAGCGCTTGGCAACGCTCCAGCCCGATCTTGTGATCTCCGATGTGATGATGCCCCAACTCGACGGGGTACAGGTCTTTAATCTGCTTAAGCAGCGTCTGCAGGACCAGGGTATTCCCATCATTATCATGACCGCCCTCAGCCGTAAACCCTGGTTTGCCGATATGGAAGCTGAGGGCGCGGTCATTATTCAGAAGCCGTTCGAGGTCGACCATTTACTGGATATGATCCAGCTCCTCCTAGACGAAGTCCCCTAGCGCCGCGGCTGGCTGATCATGCTATTGCACGTCGCGCGCTTTGTACCACTGCCGCACACTGCTCTCCGCTGGTGATCGCTCCATTAATGCTGCTCGCTTCGGTCCACTCCGCCGCGATATACAGCCCTGAAATGGGCGAACCGTCGGCACGCGCAGCTTGATTGCCGGGCAGCCGCTTGCTAATACCGGGTGGCTGGTCAAACTGTGCGTAGGCGATGCGGTACACCTTGAGTGGGTAATAGCTGTCAAGCGCAGCCAGCGCAGTGGCATCGCCGGCCCACATCCGTCGCAGATCCCGCATCGCCCGACTAACCAGTTCGCGATCATCCCCGGCCGGCATTCCCAGGATGGTCGTACTGAGCAGGTGGCGTCCCGGTGGGGCATAGTCGGGCGCGATCACCGACAATTGCTGAGCATTATTAACGAAGGCATCTACGTTAGCATTAAGCATAATCTTTTTGCCCTGGTAGACGGGCCTCCGCCCAGCGAAATAGATCGCCACAGTTTGTCGCGCGCCCGTCGGTGTTGGCATGTCGTCAACCAGCGTGTGCGCCGTAGGCGCATCCGTCGCCAATACCACCGCATCGCCCTCGAGTTCTTGTCCATCATGGAGCCGTACACCGCTGACGCGATCACCGCTGTAGCGCAAGCTCTCCACCGGCAAATTGAGCCAAATGGCTCCCGCCGCTGCCAGTGGTGCAGCCAACTGCTCGGTGATCGCCCCCATGCCCGCTGCTGGAATGACCGTGTTGCCGCGTGCCAGCATCTCAAAGTAAAAGGCGAAGGCCTCCGCCGTTGTCGCTAACGGTCGCTCCAGAAAAATCCCACCATAAAAAGGTCGAAAAAAGCGATCAATCGCGACCGCGCTAAAGCCCTGTGCCCGGAGGAAATCAATGGTCGACTGCTCGGCAAAACGTTGTGGCTCACGTCCACTCCAGCCCAGCGCCAGCACAAGCCGCAGCGTGCGAAGCTTGTCGAGTAACGAAATCTCGGTCGTTCTTGCAGCCGCAACCACGTCCTTCAGCTGCCGGTCACGTAGGGGGTCGGTTAAGATCGAGCGCTGCCCATTACGGCAGATCAACGCCCCCGGGTCGAAGGCTTGCAGCCGTAGCGCGGCCAGATCAAGCTGTCGCCGGGCAGCAGGATAGCTATCGAACAAAACCTGGAAGCCCCGGTCGCAGGTATAGCCATCGATCCGATCCGACCGCACCCGGCCTCCGACCCCATCTGATGCTTCCAGGACGACAACCTCCTGTCCCGCTTTTTGTAAAAGCCGTGCACAGGTGAGACCGGCCAACCCCGCACCGACAACAAGGGTATTCACATAATCCTCTAATCAGTTGTACAAACCCGCGCATTATAGCATCTGGTGCTCATTCTCTAGCACGCCAACGTGTTGCCAAGCTCCACTTTAAACCTTCGCCTCTGCATGCATTTAAATGGCCACACCTTCAACCATCATTTCCTGCGCTGCCTGCAGCCACCCTTGCTGCTCTTGTAGAGCACGGTATGCAGTCTCCAGTCCGACAAGCCGGAAGGTCAGCTTATCACCCGGCAACAATTGGGCGGCAAGTGGCAGATCGGCACCGATAACCGTGCCGATGATTGGATAGCCACCGGTCGTTTGTGCGTCGGCCATCAACAAGATTGGCGCTTGACCGGGCGGCACCTGCACCACCCCCGGTAACACTCCACACGAGGGTAAGGTCGTCCCCACGGCCTCTACGCCCGTTCCCACAACCCGATACCCCATCCGGTCACACTCGTTGCTCAGCGTATACGTTGTCGCTTGCCAGCCCTCGCTTGCCTCGTCACTAAACAGAGCCAGATGCGGTCCCGCGACACAACGTAGTTCCGGCGTGCTGCTATAGGGCGGACGGTGCTCGGGTGGCAGCCACCCCGGCTTTGCACGTTGGCCTTGATAGGCTTCCACAATATCCCCGGCGCGCAATGCACGTCCCTTGAAGCCGCCCCAGCTGCCCGGCAAATATGTACTCCGTGACCCCAAGATTGGCTCGACGGCGATGCCGCCAGCCACCCCCAGGTATGCCCGCGCACCACTTCGCTGCTGTGTAAAGGCGAGCTGCTGTCCTGGCTCCATGCGGTATGCTGCCCAGCTTGGAATGTTGTTTCCATCAAGCGTCGCTCCGAGGTCGGCTCCTGTAATCGCGATGATCGTCGCCGCCAGACAGCGTACTACCAAACCGCTCAGCAGCAGTTCTAGTACCGCTGCCCGAGGCTCATTACCCGTCAGCACATTTGCAGCCTCGTATGCGAAGCGATCAAGCGCTCCACTGGCCGGTACACCCGCTGCCCGGTAGCCCCACCTCCCTCCGTCCTGCAGGCTAGTTTGCAAACCAGCTTGGACTATTTCAAAGATCGGTTGGGCTGGCGATGAACTGTACATAATCACCTGGAGCAAGGATCGCCGGTGGCTCACGCTGGGGATCGAACAGGAGCGTAGCGGTGCGACCAATCAAGTGCCAGCCACCCGGCGCCGCAGTGGGATAAATGCCACTACGTCCATTGGCAATTGCCACCGATCCGGCTGGTACCCTCACTCGTGGCACGCTCCGCCGGGGCAGATGCAGCACCGCCGGCAACCCCCCCAGATATGGAAATCCCGGCATAAAGCCGATCATCTCGACCGGAAATGGCATGGCAGTGTGCAACTGCACGATCTCAGCTGGTGTTAGCCCAGTAGCCGTGGCAACCTCCTCCAGATCTGGCCCCGCCTCACCGCCATACTCCACCGTAATCTCAATGGTTCGTGACGTACCTGTAACAGGTGGCTCCACATTCTCATACCTGCACACCATCTGGACCAGGGCTGCCCGCGCTGTCATCATGCTGTCATAGCAGAGAAGCAGGCTGGTACTG
>JBBRHB010000559.1:0-3917 GCA_038223355.1 Chloroflexales bacterium | reverse complement strand
GGCCTGAAGGAGCGCGCCAAAGAAGGATCGAGCGCAGCAGCCGATTTGCTCAAAACGGCAGGGGCTGCGGTCGCGGGCTTTGCAGCAACGGCGCGCGATACGGTCGCTGATGTCGACCTGGCAGACTATGCCAATACTGCTGCCGGCACAATCAAGGATTATGCCGGCACGGCCCGCGACAAGCTTGATGACGCCAAAATACCGGAGAAGGCGCGCGACGCGGCCGGGGCAGCCCGAGAGTATGGCAAAGTAGGCGTCTCAAAGCTGGGCGAAAAGGCGACGCAGGTCGCTGAGGTGACCAGCGAAAGCGCCAAGGATGCGCAGAAAGAGATGCGCAAAGGCGTTAAGCGTGCGCAGCGCAGGGTGCGTTGGGGCTTTAGGGCATTCGTTATCGGCTTGATCGTGGGCGTGCTGACGGCACCACAGAGCGGTCAGAAGACGCGTGACACGCTACAATCCTTTATTGAAAGCGTGTTAGATATCGTACTGCCGGAGCAGGGGTCTGATAGCGCGGCTGTATAAGCCGGAGTTTTGGGAATTAAAGAGCACCGGGCGGCTTCATAAGGAGCCGCCCGGTGCTCTTTCGTTGTTAGCGTAAACGCCGGGAACGGAGCGGACGACGCTGAGCCGGTCGTGCCAGGAAGGCACCAACTAAGGCCAACACTAACGCGCCAACACTGCTCCAGACAACCGAGACACCTACCTGATCCGTGGGAAAAGGAAAGGCATAAAGGGACGGCAAGTGCAGCTGGCGCTCGAGTTGCCAGCCACCAACGCCACCGAGTACTGCCAGTACAAAGGTTAGCAGCCAGCTTGCCAAGCTCCAGCCCGCGAACAAACGGATGATGGTGGCCACGACCATCCCGACAATCAAGAGAGTGACCAGCGTTTCGAGATTCATGTGTGCCTCAGCCACAACCGCAGTCCGATTATAGCACTACATGGATACTCAAACGGACGAGCGCTTACCCGAGCATATGATCGATGGCCGCAGCCAGTTGCTGCAGCGTCGAAACATAATGAATCTGGTCCATGAGCGGCGCGTAGCGATGCATATCGCTATCGCCGGTGCCCCACTGGCGCTGGTGCTCAGGGGTAAACCAGAGCACGCGCTTCGCATAACGCTTGATGGTCTGAATACAGTCTAGGCGCGGGTCATTATAGTTGTTACGGCCATCGCCCAGCACGATGACCGTTGTGCGCCGGTCCACCGCATCGAGATTGTCACGGCAAAAGGTCGCCAGACTTGCGCCGAGGTCGGTAGAATAATGGCCGGGTGGAATACGCTGCAAGACCTCGTGGATCGCCTCCTGGGGTCGTCGGGCGACGAAGTCCTGGGTGATATCGTGCATGTCGCCGATGAAAGCAAACGAGCGCGTGCGCGAGACGACGTCCTGCAACTCATACATTAACGTGAGCATAAAGCTGGCGTGCGGGCGCATTGAGGTCGAAATATCGCAGATGACCGCCAGCTTGGGCTTGAGCCGTTTATGCTTGTATTGAATTTCAATTGGCACACCGCCGTAGCGCTGAGCATGGCGGATTGTGGCCTTCGCATCAAGTTTGCCCTGCCGGTTACGGCGGTTACGCAGGGCAGCTCGCGTTTTGAGCCGCGCTGCCATACGGTGCACTTCATCGCGCAGCATATCGATCTCGCGCGCCGAAAGCTCGTCAATGGGCTGGTTCATTAGGTCATTGATCGGATCATGTCGCATCTCGTCGGCCAGCTGCTTGGCCATATTCTGGCCGACATACTGCTCGATTTGTTGCTCCAATGATTTGGCATTCTCCTGAGCGGCATTACGCGCTTGATTGCGGCCCTGCTGATCCATACCCGCTTCTTTGAGGGCTTGGTCCAGCTTTTCGAGCAGCAGCTTCAGTTGATTGAGACCGAGCTGTTTTTCCATCTGCTGCATGATATAACGCTGCATTTGGGGTGAGGCAGAGCGCATGTTTTGCATGCCAGCCTGCTGTGAAAAGGCTTCAAGCTCTTCCTGGGTCAAGCCCTCACCGTTGGTGAGTCGGCGCAGGAGATCGCGCAGGCGCTCGCCCAACTGGTCCATCAGTTGATCGAGGGCCTGCTGCATTTGGGCCTCCTGCTCGGCGCTCATGCCTTCGCCCATTTGCTGCATTGGCGGCGCACCGGCACTGAAGAAAATCGGGAAGAGCTGATCAAAAGCAGCGAAGTCCGAATGTTCTTTCACCAGCGAACTGCGCAGCGCTGCTTTGAACAGCTCACGGTCCTGCACGCCCATCGCCTCGATGGCGCGCAGTCCATCAGAGCTTTCGGCCAACGAAACCCGCACGCCGGCTGCACGCAACGCCTGAATAAACTCTACGATTCGATCTTGCATGGCTCGCTCCGTTGATTACAGTCGACCACGGCCACCACTTTGCATCGCGCGGCGCGCCCGCTGTACGTCACTTTCGTGCTTCAACAGCACCGTCAAGGTGTTGTCGAGCGTTTCGCGGTCGAGTGAACGGGCATTAAGCATGACGAGCGCCCGTGCCCAATCCAGTGTTTCTGAGACGCTAGGAGACTTCTTCAGGTCTAGCCCTCGTAGGCGTTGTACCAGTTCGACCGCTTGTTGGGCCAGCTTCGGCTCAAGGTTAGGTACCTTCAGCTTCACAATACGGAGTTCATCTTCCTCGCTCGGATAATCCACAAACAGGTACAAACAGCGTCGTTTGAGCGCCTCGCTCAACTCACGCGTGTTGTTGGACGTGAGGACCACGGTCGGCTGCTGGAGCGCCTTGAGTGTGCCCAGCTCGGGGATCGAAATCTGGAAATCGCTCAGCACTTCGAGCAGGAAGGCTTCGAATTCGGAGTCGGCGCGGTCGATCTCGTCAATCAGCAAGACGACCGGCTCCTCAGACAAAATGGCTTGCAGCAGTGGGCGTTGTAATAAAAAACGGCGCGAAAAGAAGACATCTTCCTCGGCGGCCAACCGGTCGGCGGCCTCACCCAGACTCTTGGCACCTTGCAGCGTTTCTTTGAGCTGGTCACGCAGCAGCTGCGTGTAGAGCATTTGCTTGGCATATTCCCATTCGTAGAGGGCTTTGGTTTCGTCCAGCCCCTCATAGCACTGCAAGCGAATGAGCCGGCGACCACTGGCTGCAGCCCAAGATTTCGCTAATTCCGTTTTGCCGACGCCAGCTGGGCCTTCGGCCAACAGCGGTTTGCCGAGTTTTTCAGCCAGGAACAGCACGGTGGTAATGTCGTCGGAGGCAAGATATTGTTCGCGCGCCAAGGCATCGCGAACTTCGGTCGTGGTTGCGGGCGTCATACGATCTCCTTCTCGGGCCACCTAACGCACGAACGGGGGTTTATAGTGCGTAGAGGCTGGGCTTGCCCCTGCGTCGGGACGTATGATTTATTGTACCAGCCTTTGCGCCCGCCTGTTCCCTACCCAAATGACGAGGTATGTCCGGTAAACACAACACTGGGCAGATGACTTGGAGTCATCTGCCCAGTGTTGGATGGACACAGTGTTTTAGCTAATCAGTGTACTCTGCATTTCCTGGAGGAGTTCAGCAGCGCGGGCTGGTTTGATATTGTGCTCGGCGACTAACTGATCGGCCAGCATCTGTACCAGCGGGCCTGTTGCACCCGCACTCAGAGCAATTTGGCGGGCATGAAGGGTCATGTGACCTTGTTGAATGCCTTCGGTTGCGAGTGCACGTATGGCGGCAAGGTTCGAGGCGAGCCCAGCACAAACACAAATTTCCGCTAACTCGCGGGCGGTTTGCACGCCCAATAGTTTGAGGGCTGCCTTGGCGGCTGGATGGACCTTCGTCGCTCCCCCGACGATGCCCACTGCCAGTGGCATTTCCAGGGTTCCGACCAAATCGCCATTGGGATTACGTTCCCAGGTCGTTAATGAGGTGTAGCGACCGCCGCGCGCTGCATACGCATG
>JBBRHB010000558.1:0-3926 GCA_038223355.1 Chloroflexales bacterium | reverse complement strand
GCCACGTTGCGTTCCTGGAGCGTAGAGACGATGCAACAGAATCCGCAGGCTCTCTTCGCTCACCTCGTCCCGAAAGGCACCGGTCGCCATGTCCTCAAGGTTGTGCGCCTCATCGAGTACAAGTGCGTCGAATGTCGGCATGGCCGCCGGTTCCGCTAACCAGAGCGCCTGGTTAATGAGCACCACATCGGCTACTTGTCCCCTACGATACGCCTGGAAGAGGTGACACTGGTCGAAGAACGGGCATTGCTGCTCAGTACACGTTGCGCGGTCAACAGATACTTCACGCTGGATCTCGGCTGTCACAGGGAACGTTCGTCGGAGCCAATATGGGAGCTCATCCAGGGTAGCACTGTCAGTCGCTATGGCCCACTCAGCCAAAAACGTGAGCACGTAGCGCCGTTCAATATCCGCGTCATGGGCCTCATCGATCGCCTGGTTCAGATCACGCAGGCAAAGATAGCTGGACGCACCTTTCAAGACCTGTGCCCGAAAAGGGATAACTTCCTGCAGCCGTTCAACTTCGCCATGCAACTGATCCTGCAGGTTTTTAAAGGCCGTGGCGAGGGCGATACGACGCCCGCTGTGGCGTGCCGCCCACACTGCAGGAATGAGATACCCGAGCGTTTTGCCGGTGCCGGTTGGTGCTTCAATCAAACGAGACTGATCATGAGCCAGCGCATCGGCGATCAGGTCAACCATCTGTACCTGACTTTGCCGTAGCTCGAGACCGTAGTATTTCGTGAAGCGTATGAGCAGCGCCCCAGCATTCGCGTCGAGTAACAGTTGGTCGTCCGCTTTGGCTGGTAAAGGTTGAGGAAGCAGAGTTTTGAAACGTGCCTCGGTTGTACTGCCGTGGCAAATCTCAGGGAGCAAGGTGGCTCGGAATGCGGCATGATCTTCAGAAATGTCATGCCAACGCCGAATCAGCTCTCGGTATACCGTGTGGAGCACGATGACGTCTGTGATTGCATTATGCAGCGTTCCGGAGTTCACTTGGTAATCTTCGGTGACCCCACTTATGCCCCGCCGTGGAATTGATTCGATGTCAATTTCTAACAGAGCTGCCAGGGCGTCTAGCTTATGGTGAGATGCAGTGGGTGCGACGAGCAATGCAAGTTCCATAGTATCAACGACGGGATTTCGAAGGTTGGGTTCTTGTCGTAGCAGAAACCCCATATCAAACCGGGCGTTGTGGATGACAAGCGGGTTGTCGTCGAGAAAATCGCGTACAACCGGCCACACAATAGTGAGGGGCGGAGCTTCCGTGATCTCCACAATCAAATCATTCGTGAGATGCAGTATGGCTTGGAGTTGTGACGACAGACGAGAAGGCTCACAATGCACATACCAAGATTGGAATTCGCACGGACGCTCATTTACCACTTTTAGAGCGGCGATTTGGATGATCTGCTCGCGCTCGGGGTCAATTCCACTCGTTTCGATGTCCAGCACGACATAGTTACGCTGTGCCAAGGGTAGATTCCGCAGCAAGACATCGACTGATGCTGTATCAGCTTCAAAATTATCAGGTGCGTTGAAGGCATCACGAAGCACATAACGATCTTTTGCGAGTGTCGTGAAAACGTGCTGATTTGCCAGGATAGTGCGGAGGCGTTCGGTGGACACTGGATGCCCCTGCCGGCGTAACATCGCTTGAAGTTCGAGCAAGGACGTTGGCTCGCTCAATCGGTCCAACAAAATGCGCTGAATGCGCTGGTTTAGCGGGGCAGCGTTCGATGAAGCTTGCATAGTTTCCTAAGTAGCGCGATCATGCGAAGCCGGAATTAGATCGGAACGGTCGAAAAGCTTGTAGCAGCGTCACGAACTCCTAGCTAGAGGTTCGCGAGTAGCTAAAGGTACCGCACTTATGTGTGAAGAGCAAGTAGTAGGAGTCCTCCCTTTCACCTACGGGTGAAACAGGTAGTCCGGAGGACCTTAGTAATCCACTGTGGAGCGGACAGTTCGACTGTGATCATTGTAATTGCAGGAGCGTTCCCACTCCTGGGCACTTGTCAGTGGGTCATACGTCTCTGATGCAGCGGGGCTGTAACGCCCAGGGACAAGCCTATGACTGAAGGGCTGGGTACCCGATTCCTGCGTCGATGCTTTAACTCCAAGCCCCTAAAAACTCCACATGATTTTGCATCTCCTCCGGCGAACGAGTCGTCATGAGGCGGAGTAGGCGCCTCAACTGTTCACCAACCGAGAACTGCTGCTGCGGTGCGAGGATCATGCCTGTATGTGCCACACCTTCGACCAAGTAGCGGGTGTGTAGGTGGTAGAAATCCCCGACGTTGAAGCTGTAGAGAACGCGATCTTCAGCAATGGCCCGGCGCAGATGATCGTCGTCGGATCGTTCGATCATCCCGGCCTCCAGTGCGGTCACAACATCGACGCCCCGGGCACGAAGTGCCCGCACTAGGTCCTGGTCCATCGAGTCTTCGTCTAGGTACAGCCGCAGCGTCATGCATGGCTCCGCCGCTCGTGGCCCTGCAGTTCCTCAGCTTCACGCGCCTCAGCCTCCAGTGCCCCCTCGATGGCTGCCTGGTTGGCATGGTAGTACGCAAGTGCGGCATACACCTGAGCAAGCGAGAGATGTCCCACCCGGGTCGCGATCTCCTCCGGGCTCAAACCGAGTTTGTACCAGGCCACGATCCGCTGCACGGTCACACCGGTGCCTGCAATGCGCGGTCGGTCGCCCCGGATCGCAGGCGAGTGCACGATCAACGTGCCGATATCAGTTACTGTTGCCATCTCAATGTCCTTCCACCAGATTCCGGTCCATGTGATGTTGATGACTATTGTACCGGTTACACCACAACGGCAACGACCCGTCCTTCACGGCGGGCAGTTTCTGCTGCAAAGACCGTTAAGTGGGTC
This sequence comes from Chloroflexales bacterium, assembly GCA_038223355.1. Classification (GTDB taxonomy): domain Bacteria; phylum Chloroflexota; class Chloroflexia; order Chloroflexales; family Kallotenuaceae; genus JACDGP01. The sequence goes on along the minus strand of JBBRHB010000558.1, from coordinate 1,043 downwards.
TCAAGGCTTTCTTCAGGGCCGGAGAGGATTTGGCTTGGATCATTGCTAGCCAGTGCCGCAACGAAGTGTTGCATGAGCGCGTAATCCCCACCGCCGTGGCCGGTCAAAATCGAGCCATCGGAAGATCCGTCGACCTCGATGACTTCGGTTCGGTCAGTCAGAAAATCGTAGATCTCGATCTTGGAGCCATCGCCGTAGAGTTCCCCATGTGTACCAAAAATTCGCGTCTCGCGATCGCGTTGCTTGGTAAAGGCCGTCATCGTAAACGAGGCGGTCGCACCGTTGGCAAAGACCATGTTGACGACTTGATGATCAACAACATCGTTGTCGCAGTCATAGACACAGCGACCATAGGGACCGGTGCGCAGCGCCTCTGTTACGCCGGCCACCGTCACGTCTGGGGTGAGAACGTTTACGGGCCAGCCGGTCTCGCCACGCCCTATGCGGCCAAGGTAGATCTTGATGGCCGAGTAGGGACAATACGGCTCGACCGGACAGGTGAGACACCGGTCGGTGGCACCGGCGGGTCGTTCCTCCGGGCGGAAGTGCTTCAGACTGCCGAAGGACGAGACCTGTACGCAGGGCTGGCCCATGATATAGCGGAGCCAGTCCACATCATGGCAGGACTTGGCCAGCAGCATGGGTGATGATTGGGCTTCGTTGCGCCAGTTGCCGCGTACAAACGAGTGGGCTTGGTGCCAGTAACCGACCGGCTCCAGGTGCGCGATGCTCACAATCGTACCAATCCGCCCCGAGTCGATGATCGACTTGAGTTGCCGCGTGTAGTGGGTATAGCGCATCACATGGCAAACCGCAAAGATAATGTCGTTGTGCTGGGCAGCAGCGACAATCCGGCGGCACTCGTCAGGGCTGGGCGCCATCGGTTTTTCAAGCAAGATATGGTAGCCTTGATCGGCAAACGCGATTGCCGGATCGGCATGGTCGGCGTCCTGGACCGCAATAATGACGCCGTCAGCGAACCTCGGACGCGCCGCAAGTGTTCGCCAGTCCTTGGCGATGTTATCGAACGGAATGTCGTATTC
>JBBRHB010000557.1:0-3926 GCA_038223355.1 Chloroflexales bacterium | reverse complement strand
TACCTACTTCAACTTAGCAGGTAGCGGTGATATTCTTGACCACGAATTGCAGCTTGCTGGTGCCCACTTCTTACCGGTTGATACAACACTCATCCCGACCGGTGAATTCCGCGCCGTCCAGGGTACGCCCATGGACTTCAGGAAGCCGAAGCCGATCGGTGTCGGCTTAGCTGCTCCGGACGACCAGCTTCGCTCGGCGGGCGGCTATGATCATACCTGGGTACTTAACCAGCAGCCGGGAACACTGGGTTTGGCGGGCCGCGTCTCCGAGCCAACGACCGGACGCACGATGGAGGTCTATACAACGCAACCGGGTGTTCAATTCTACTCCGGCAACTTTCTTGATGGCAGCCTCAGCGGCAAGGGCGGTCAGGTCTACAATGTCCACAGCGGGTTGTGCCTGGAAACTCAGCACTTTCCCGACTCGCCCAATCAGTCCCACTTCCCATCAACCGTACTGCGACCCGGCGAGACATACCGCCAAACAACGATCTATCAGTTCATAACACAGCGCTAACGATACGTTTAATGCGGCTGCGTTTCAAAAATCGTCACGAACACTTGCCCTCCCGGATTTTGAATCGGCCAGACTTCGACCGTGGAGCCACGGTAGTTCGTGTCACTGGCCTGTCGATACACATCGGTCTGCTGGTCGGCACCGCCGGCAAGCGAAATCATATTGCTGCAGTGGGGCGTTCCCTGGGTTCCACAGTACTGCCAGCCACGTTTCGGCATGATCTGGCGGTAAAAGGCGCGGACATCTACAACGGATTCGGTTACGCGAAATGATGTTTGGGCTATGCCCGCATTGACTGTACTTTGGATATTCTGTGCCCCGGGTGGTAGCGGTGTGTGGCGTTGACTCTCCCACAAGAGGCCGCCACCAACTGCTACAAGAGCTAGGACAAGCAAAAGGAAATGAAACCAGCCGCCTATCCAGGTGACCGGGTAGCGCACAAGGCGGGTCAGTTGTTGCATTTACTTTTCCCTCCTTCAAGCCGGCGTGCCGCAGGTAGCGCACCTCTTCAGATGTAGTAAGCAGGGCGCGTTCCTCGGTGACCAGCCTACGAGGGGTGGAGCGAGTTGAACACGCCTCCATCGCTGCAACCGATCAGCAGTGGTGCCTCCTGGTCAATACCTTGCGGTGCGATGAGTACGCTCATCTCTTGCTCAAAGTTCAGGCCAGTCGGACGATCTGACCATGTGGCACCGCCATCATGTGAGGTCAGCAAAGCGCTACTCAGCAAAACCAGTACATCCGGCTGTCGTGCGAACTGGGGTGATACCACGATGGCGTTGACCGGTCCCGAGCGGACATCTACGCCAAGCTCGCGCCACGTATCGCCGCCATCACCCGAGCAAAACAGCCCTGCAGCTTCGGTGCCGGCAAATACGATGCCGTCAGTCGCATAGGTGGGCGAAAGCGCTAGGCTGATGACCGGCGCGTGTTCGCCAGGAAAGTTTACTTCGCGCCACGCCCTCCCCCCGTTGGTACTACGGAACAGGCCGGTCTCGGTACCGGCGAAGAGCGTCTCGTCAGACGCGAAATCCGGCGAGATGGCGAGAACCAACACACACAGATCAAGCAAGCCGAAGTTCCATGGCTGCCACGAACTGCCACGATCGGCCGATCTGAAGATACCATCTTCAATAGTTCCGCTAATGACAATCCCATCGGCAGCAAAGTTGGGTGACACTACTACGGTTGAGACCAGAGGCGGTGGTGCAGACATGTTCGTGATCGACCAATGCGCGCCGCCATCCATCGAACGTAGCATACCGCCGTCTACGCCCGCAAAGACTCGAAGGTCAGTTTCCCATTCGGGCGAAAGGGCGACAGCGGTTGTCGTCAACGGAGCGGTGAGCTGCAACGAGTCATACATGCCGCGCCAGTTGGACCCGCCATCGTCAGAGCGATAAAGCCCTGACTCATGCGCCGCGAAGCAGATCCGATCATGGGCGAAGTGGGGCGAAGCCGCCAGTGCTAAAACGCTGTCGACGCTGGCGGCCGGCAGCGTGGCAAGATCATTCGTCATTGTCATCCCTTGCTCTGCTACGTCGACGCGACATATTGGGGATTTTTGGAGTGAATAAGCACGTCGATCGTCAGGGCATGGGCCGCACCTGCAACTGCCCCGTAGACCGCCGCTTTTTGTGCTGCAGCAACATCGAAAATGCCGGCCTGTGCAAGGTCAACAACGCAGCCGCACCGCACGTCGAAGCCGAATCCCGCCGCCGCCCGATTAACCTCAACCATAATTGTTCCTGGATCATAGCCGGCGTTGCTGGCGATCGTTCGGAGTGGCTCTTCTAGGGCTTTAATGAGGATCCGATCGGCCATTCGCTCATCCGGATTCTCACTACCACTCAGCATAGCTTGTAGTTTGGAGCGACACAAAAGTAATGACCGGCCACTCCCTAGCAGGACACCATCGCGCAGTGCTGCCCGTAGCGCGGCTGTCGTGCGCCGCGCCAAAGCCTCCTGCACGTTATTTTCCGTATCGGTGGAATTGGCGAGTAGCAGTGTGGCCGAGCCACCCATCAGCTTGCCAACGCGCTGCAACAGGCGGGTACGTACATGCGTGTCCTCGGTGTGGTCAAGCAAGCCGCGTACATTGGCAATATGCCGCCGTAGCTCGCGCGCATTGCCCTTACCCCCCACGACGCCAAAGTAGCTCTTGTCGGCCCAAGCCCTACGTGCATGTCCGAAGTCTTCAACAGCCACCTTATGCAGCGCATCGCCGGCCGCCTTCAACAAGGCCCGACCACCGGTCAAAACGGCAAGATCCTCCATCGCCTCGGCTTGTTCGAGTGTCCCCAAGCCAGGCGTCTTGACCGCCACGACTTGGAATTTCTCGGGCTCACGACTGGCCTGTAGCAAAAGCGCGATCGACGCTTCGGAAAGCTCACTCGCTAAAATCACGAGCGTGCTAACACCGGCTTCGGTGGCCAACTCCAGCATAGGAAGCAAGGAGCGTGCTTCTGTTATCTCAAGATCACTAATTAAGATCGCGCTGTTTTGTAGATCCATCCGCAGTTTATGCTGGTCGCTAAACATATGAGCGGAAAACGTGCTACTTTCCCAAAACATCCCTTCTACATAGTGTCGCTCTATCTCTCGGCCCTGCGCCCGCCGAATATCAACGTGGCCATGCTCACCAACGATGTCGAAGATCTCACCGAGCACAGTAGCCAGGGCATGGTCGTGGCAAATGGATTCGGCCAGTTGGGCTAGTTTGACTTTGCCCGCAATCCGTACGGTGAAGCTGTCGAGTTCATTAAGGATGAGCTGGGCACCATGCTCCAGGTGACGGCGTAATTGCATCGCATTACCACCAGCCTCAACATAGTGCATACCCTGGTTGTACACCGCTTGAAAGAGCGTGGCCGCCGTTGCCGTGCCATCTCCCACCTGCTCCTGCAAGCGCCATAGCAAATGGCGGACGAGCATCGCGCCCATGTCTGCGTCACGATCCGCAAATTGAACAATTCGGCGGGTAATCGTTCCACCATCATCTAGGAGTTCCGCCGCCGCTATAGAAGACATACGTTCAATCGCGACATTTCGTGGACATGGTCCCAGCGTTGGCCGCACGATGTCGGCCATTAAGTTGATACCTCTTTGAATACCCTGATACGTTTCCGGTTGAAAAACGACGCGCCGATTCAGCGCTTTTGGCATGATCTGTCACCCTCAAAAAATATTAACAGCTGAATCCCGCCAGGGAGCCCGACTCGTTTGTTGTTAATTACGACGGTCGCTAAGCTATCTGCCGCCCATACCCGTCAAGGTAATGCCGGCAATAATGCGGCGCTGGAAGATCGCATACATGATCAGCGGTGGCGTGGTCGCGACGGCCGCAGCGGCCATGGTAATGCCATGCTGGACATAATTGCCGTTGCTCAGGATTTGAAGGCCAACCGGC
>JBBRHB010000556.1:0-3930 GCA_038223355.1 Chloroflexales bacterium | reverse complement strand
GTCACCTGCGGCTCTCTCGGACAGACGATCAGTCAGGCGGCGGGCGTTGCGTTGGTACGCAAACGGCGTAGGGAAACCGGGCGCGTCTGGCTCTTCATGTCGGATGGTGAGTTCCAATCTGGGCAAACGTGGGAAGCAATGCAAGCCCTGGCATTTTATCAACTGGACAATGTTGGCATCTATGTCGATGTCAACCGGCAGCAGTGCGATGGGCTGATGGCGACTGTGATGGCGATCGAGCCACTCGTGAGCCGGCTGGAAGCATTTGGTGCCCAGACCGTCCGGGTGGACGGGCACGACCTTGACGCTCTAGCACAACCGGCCCAGCTCCAGCGCGATGGTAGACCGCTGGTCGTACTGGCCTATACCAATGCTTGCCAAGGGATCGAGCTCCTTGAAGCACGGCGCCCTCATTTACATTATCTCCGTTTCAAGGATGAAGCCGAGCGTTCGAAGTATGCTGCTGCACTTCACGAGCTGCAGGCTGACACGCGGAGCGCAGCCAAGGAGCGATAAGCTATGGAGATCCTGTCAAAGGTCCACGCGCGTCATTTCGTTGCGTGGGCCAAAGATAAACCGGCGGTCGTCGTCCTGTCGGCTGACCTGACCAGTTCAACCGAGGTCGACCTGTTCCGCGACACCTACCCGGATCGCTTTTTCTCAATGGGCATGGCCGAGCAAAACATGCTGAGCATGGCCGGTGGGATGGCGCGAAGGCTACTACCCGTTTGTGCATACCTTCGCGGTCTTTATCTACCGCCGCGCCTACGACCAGATTGCCGATTCGATTGCGTATCCCAATCTGCCGGTGCGCTTGTTTGGCTTTCTGCCGGGAGTGACCACACCGGGCGGAGCGACGCACCAGGCAATCGAGGATATCGCCGTGATGCGCGCGCTCCCGAATATGACGATTCTGGAGTGCGGCGATGCGACCGATGTCGAGAGCGTGCTCGATGTCGCGCATGCCGTTGACGGGCCGGTCTATGTTCGTATGCTACGCGGTGAACTGCCACGCTTGTTTGCTGCGACCGAACCCATGCGTTTGGGCCAAGCGCGGGTCCTGAGCATGGGCACAGATATCACGCTTTTTTCCACAGGCATTTGTACCGAAGAAGCGATGCGCGCGACACACGTCCTTGCCAAGCACGGGATCGGGATCTACCACCTGCATGTTTCGACGCTCAAGCCGTTTGATGATCCGGCGGTCGTCGCAGCCGCTGCACAAGCGCGCTATGGCGTGATTACCATGGAAAATCATACAATCATTGGCGGTCTGGGCACTGCGGTTGCCGAAAGAATGGCCGAGGCGGGACTGGGTCAACGCTTGATCCGCATCGGGATTAAGGATCGGTTCTTGCATGGTGCGAGCCGGCCCTATCTCATGCATGAATACGGTCTTGACGCGATGGCCCTAGTACAGCAGGTTGAAACGCTGCTGCGCATCCAACTGGGCATCAGCGAAGCCGATCTAGCTGCTGTTCGCCTGGATGCGGTACATAGCGCGGCGAAAGCGGAGGCACTGTAATGGCTACGTCGTCCAAGCTGAGCTTGTCGGGCGAACGGTTCCGGCTGATCTACCGGCTGCACGGCCATGAGGCAGATGCGCGCGCCGTGGCGCAGCATATCTGCTTGGAGCAAACCGTCGAGTTTCCGGTTGATCTGGTACCGGCCGGTGATATTCGGGACAGTATCGTCGGACAGATTGAGGATTTCCGACGGATCAACGATGACAGCTATGCGGCCACGATCAGCTTTGCCGTTGAAACGACCGGCTTTGAACTGCCGCAATTGCTCAACGTTATCTTCGGCAATATCAGTATCCTGCCGGGCATTCGCGTCGACGAGCTTGAGCTATCGCCCGCATTGTTGCGAGCGTTTGTCGGACCCCGCTTTGGTCGCGCGGGTCTACGCGAGCGGCTGGGCGTGGCAACACGGCCACTGCTGTGTACGGCACTCAAGCCGATGGGACTGTCCGTCGCCCAGCTTGCGGAGCAATGTTATCGCTTCGCGCTTGGAGGTATCGATATTATTAAGGATGATCATGGTCTGACGAATCAAAGTTTTGCGCCCTATCATGAACGTGTGCAGGCGTGTGTCGCGGCCGTCGCACGGGCGAATCACGAGACCGGCCAACGGTGCTTGTATATGCCTAACGTCACCGCGCCGGCTGACTTGATGCTTGAACGAGCAGTGTTCGCGCAACAAGCCGGTGCCGGTGGGCTGCTAATCGCGCCGGGCCTGGTTGGCCTCGACATGCTACGGCAGGTTGCTGACGACGACCGCATCAACCTACCGATCCTGAGCCATCCTGCGTTTCAAGGCAGCCTGGTGACCAGTCCCAGCAGCGGCATCTCGCACTATGCATTGTTTGGGCAGCTGGCGCGGCTCGCCGGTGCCGATGGCAGCATCTACCCCAATTATGGCGGACGTTTCGCTTTTAGTCGTGACGATTGTGTCAGTATATGTGCGGCCACAGCGGTCCCGATGGCACATATTAAACCGATCTTTCCAGCGCCTGGCGGTGGCATGAGCCTGGCTCGAGTGCCGGAGATGATCGAACTCTACGGCCGCGACTGTATCCTTTTGATCGGCGGCGGCTTGCATGCGCACGGTCCCGACTTAGTCCAAAATAGCCGCGACTTTCACCAACTGGTAGCCGCCTTGTAGCACGTCCCCGCGCCGGCTCAAGGATGTAGCGTCAGGTGATGACCGGCGGCAGCATTAATATCGGCGGATGTGTAGCGCATCGGTAAGTACTGCACCTGCTGCCAGCGCTGCATGAAGTTCGCGTAGTTGCTGCTCAACGGGGAACCCGATTGGCCCAGCGTCTGGATAAAGCGCGAGGCCGGCAGGTTACTCAGGTCGAGAATCTCGCGATACGAGGGAGAAATGTACTGCTTATACGGATCACTGCGCCGATGCGTACCGACGTCAACCGTGAAATCATCGCCGCCATTCGCGATGCTGCGGCTAAAGAATGGCTGGAGGACTGCAACGTTATCAAACGGATTATGCGGAAAGCGTACCAGGTGGACCCGATCCCAGCGCCACGACTTCAGGTCGCTCGTGCCCTGGGCCGTAGTCATCTGGGCCAGGCCGTCGGCCAGCGCCCGGCCAAGGGTGGTCGGGCAATCCTCGACTTGGGGCGTCGTCACATCGTCACACCAGTTGCCACCCGTGCCCTGGAGGATCTGAGGCAGTTGCATGGCGACCTGCTCATTATGGCCACGGTATTCCTTCCACAAGGTTGGACCCAGCTCGTCGGCAAAGATGTGTGGCGCGATCTGTTGATTCCAGGCTACGAAGATGGCTGCCGCAGCACTATCACCACGGACCCGACCATCCCAATCGTGCAGCAGCGCGAGCGCCGTGCGCGACGGATCATCGACCGGCTTGGCCTGTAACAAGAAGGGCAGCACGAGCCGATCATAGGCCGAGAGCACGTCGGCTTGCATGGCCGCCACATCATCCGGCGAGAGCTTGGGCTTACTTTGGATCAACTCAGTGATCCGCATCGCACGGTAGGGCGCGGAGTAGCCCGTGGTGATCAAATACGGATAACTATCCGGCACAACCTTGTTGTTGGCCGTCGCAATAAAGCCTTCGGGCGGATTATAGCTATGCGGGAGTTGCGCGAAGGGGACGTAGCCCGTCCAATCATACGCGTCGGTCCAGCCTTCTGCCGGGAGGGTACCATCGCCGCTTTTGCGCATCGGCAGCGCGCCGGGCGCATAATAGCCGATATTGCCATCGACATCGGCATACACAAAGTTCTGCATCGGCGCGAGGTAGCTCTGGAGTGCGGTGGTAAACTCCTGCCAGTTGGCAGCGATGTCGATGCCGAGATACGCACTGATGGTGTGGTCTTCGGGGTCAAGCGCCGTCCAGCGGAAAGCCATGGGTTCCTTGATGTCGGTCGTGGCATCGGAG
>JBBRHB010000555.1:0-3934 GCA_038223355.1 Chloroflexales bacterium | reverse complement strand
GTCAAGCTGGTCGATCCGGCCGCGCAGGGTATCTTGCTCGATATCGACGGCAACATTGCCGAGAACAAAGGTGGCAACTTCTTCATCGTGGCCGACGGCGTCCTAAAGACGCCCACCACCCGCAACGCATTGGCAGGCATTAGCCGGGCAACTGTGCTGGAGTTGGCAGCCGACCTTGGTATATCAGCCCACGCCATGGACATCCAACCGTATGATGTCTACACCGCGGACGAGGCCTTTTTTACGAGCACGCCGTACTGCATCATGCCGGCGACGCGCTTTAATGGGTTGCCGGTCGGCGATGGCAACGTGGGAGCTGTGACGAAGCGCTTGCTAGAGGCGTGGAGCGAACTCGTTGGCGTTGACATCATAGCCCAGGGGCTGAACCAACTCGCGCAACCGAGCGCCCTGCGCTGATAGCGAGCTACATTGAACGAGGCCATTAATGATTGAAACGGGCCTGATCTACCGAAATCCCAAGCCCCACGTTTACAGCCGGCAGGCAACGTTTCCATCACTGGTGCTGCTGCCCAGTGGCGAGATGCTGGCGGCTTTCGGCATCGGCAGCGGTTTTGAGAGCACTGATAACCACACGGAATACGCCCGGTCAAGCGATGGCGGGCGCACATGGCAACTCGCCGGTTCGATATTTGCGGATCAAAGTGAGCGTCCAACATCCTCTAACGTGCGCATTGGCCATATAACCGGCGATGAACTGGTGGCGTTCGGTGCCCGGTGGGATCGATCGCGTCGCGATGAGGGGCTAACGAACGAGGCCACGCTGGGTTTCGTCGAGACCGAGTTGATTTTATTGCGCTCGTCTGACGCGGGGCGAACGTGGTTGGGACCAGTGAGGATCGAGCCGCCGCTGGTCGGGCCGGCATTTGAGATCTGCAGTCCGATCATTGCCCTGCGTGATGGGCGTTGGCTCGCTCCGACTTCGACCTGGAAGGGTTGGAACGGCGAGAACCCCACTGGTATGAAGGCGATCGCCCTAGTGTCGCACGACAGCGGTCAGACGTGGCCAGAGTATATCGACGTCATGAACGGTAGCGCCGAGCATGTGATCTATTGGGAACAGAAACTCATCGATTTAGGCGATGGCCGGCTGCTGGCAGTCTGCTGGACCCATGATCTGACCAACGGCACCGACCGCCCGGTCCACTACGCACTTTCGGTTGACTACGGACGAAGCTTTGGGCCGCCGCGCTCAACCGGCTTGCAGGGACAGACGACGACGCCCATCTTCCTGGGCGATGGACGGCTGGTCTGCATCTACCGGCGCACCGACAAACGCGGTCTCTGGGCTACGTACGTCCGGCTGGTTGGCGACCGCTGGATCAACGAGTCCGAGCTGTCGTTGTGGGGTCACGACGACGCCGGCCATGGCTCGCTCGTCGGTGGAGATAATTTGAGCCAGGCGTTCGCCAACCTTAAGTTTGGACTACCGGCGGGCCTTGTGCTCCCCGATGGCCAGGTCTTCGTGGCCTTCTGGTGTGTTGAGGAATGCCTCTATGTTATACGCTGGTTTCGCCTGCCCCCCACTCCTAGCTAATAAAGCTGGGCTATAAACAAAGCGAAGGAGTCTGCATGCTTGACCCGACGACTCTGCACGGCATTATCCCGCCGATGTGTACACCGCTGACTGACGAGGGCGATATCGACGTACCATCCATCGATACGCTGATCGAACACCTGTTGTCCTGCGGTGTTCACGGTATCTTCGCGCTCGGCTCGACCGGGGAATTCGCCTCGTTGACCGCCCGACAGCGCCAAACGTTGCTGACGAGCGTGATGGCCGCAGTTAAAGGTCGCGTGCCGGTGCTCGTTGGCATTCTGGACACCTCGACCGCCCGCTGTATTGAGCAAGGCTTGATCGCCCGGGAGGCCGGTGCTGACGCGGTTGTGCTGGCATCGATTTACTACTACCGTGTGAGCCAGATCGAGCTGATCAACCATTTCCGCGCGGTGCGGGAGGCCGTGGGCCTGCCGCTCCTGGCCTACGATGTCCCAACCGTGAACGTCAAGCTCGAGTATGCCACAGTGAAACAGTTGGCCGACGAGGGCGTGATCGTCGGGCTAAAGGACAGCAGCGGCGCGACAGAAGCCTTCCGGCGGGTACTTTTGGGGACGAGAGATACCGGCTTCCGGGCTTTCACCGGTTCAGAGCTGATCGTCGATGCCTGCCTCCGGATGGGCGCGCACGGCAGTGTACCGGGGCTGGCCAACGTCTTGCCGGCTGAGTACGTCCAGCTTTATACGCTAGCCGGTGTCGGCGACTGGGCAGCTGCCGCCAAGATCCAGGAGCGGTTGCTGGCCTGTTTCTTCGAACTGATCACCCAGGGCGACCCCGGCTACTCGGTTAGTTCGTCGGCGCTGGGCGGCTTTAAGACCGGCCTAAAGCTGCGTGGAGCAATCAGCAGTACGCATATCGCCGCACCGCTCCATAGTTTCGGGCCGGCAGAGGAGGAACGCGTTGCCGACGTTATGCGCCGTCATGGGTTTCTTCATTAACAGGAGTAAGTAGATGCGGCCCGAGCCACCACGCATTGCCATTGGCGGGATCGTTCACGAAACACACTGCTTCACCGATACGCACACGACGCTGGCCGACTTTCGCGCCCAGGCCCTGCACGAGGGCGAGGCAATCGTGCAAGCAATGGCCGGAACCCGTTCAGGAATCGGCGGGATGATTGAGGGAGCTGAACGCGAAGGTTGGGAGCTGCTACCGACCCTGTATGGCGCTGCGATGCCGAGTGGTATCGTGGCCGAAGACGCTTACCGGTCGATGATCGACGGGCTCCTGGTCAGACTCGCGGCTGCCATGCCGCTCGATGGGGTCCTGCTGGCGCTGCATGGGGCGATGGTCACCGAGGAGCAACGCGACGCCGAGAGCGATATTCTGGAGCATGTGCGCGCCGTCGTCGGTCCCACGACGCCAATTGTCGTTGAGTTGGATATGCACGGCAACATTAGCCCGCGTACGGTTGCTCTGGCAGATGTACTGGTAGCCTTCGACACTAACCCCCATATTGATCCGCATGCCCGAGGCTGCGAGGCCGCGGCTATCATGGGCCAGCTGTTGCGGGACGAGATTCATCCGACAGCAGCATTTGCTCGGCCCCGGCTGTTGCTAGCACCGCAAGCCACGGGCACTGCTGACCTCCCGTTGCGCGCCGTCCACGAGCGTGCCGCCGCGATGGAGGCCGAGGATGCCGTTGTTTGCATTTGCGTCATGGGCGGCTTTGCCTACGGTGATACCCCCTTCACCGGTGCAAGCGTGATCGTGACCACCAACGGCGATGTGGAGCGGGCGCAGCGCTATGCGGATGAACTGGCGGATATTGCGCTACAGCACCGCCATACCGCGCTGCCGCAGTTCCTTACGCCTGCGGCAGCCGTGGCACGCGCGCTCGAGCTACCCGGTGGTCCGATCATTCTGGTCGATTCCGCCGATAACATCGGCGGCGGCACGCCGGGCGATGGCACGGATGCGTTGCGAGCATTGCTCGACCATGACATACAGGAGGGCACGGTCGTTCTGGCCGATCCTGAAGCGGTCGCAGCCTGCTGGATGATTGGCCTCGACGGTGAAATTACGCTTGCTGTCGGTGGCAAAACCGACCGGTGGCACGGCGAGCCGAGCAAGGTAACGGGCGTGGTGCGGGCGCTCTCGGATGGAACATTCGAATGTGAGCTGCCCGATAACCACTTCGCCGCGTTCTATGGCAATACCATTCGTATGGGCCGAACGGTCTGGCTGCGCGTGCGCGGCGTAAACATCGTACTGACCGAGCGCAAAACACCGCCGTTCGACCTCGCGCAACTACGGAGGGTCGGCGTCATTCCCGAGCACCAGAAGATGATCGCGGTCAAATCGGCTGTCGCGTACCGAGCAGCCTACATGCCGATTGCGGCGGGTGTGGTTGAGATG
>JBBRHB010000554.1:0-3949 GCA_038223355.1 Chloroflexales bacterium | reverse complement strand
CCATCGGCATTACAGATCAATACCCCTTCAACAATCGATGTGATGACCCCGGCTAGCCGCCGGCGTTCGCTATAGCTGGCGGTGAAGAGTTGGGCATTCGCGCTAGCAAAGCCAATCTGCGCCCCAATGGCCATTAACGATGACCAGTTGAGCTGCTGGAGCACCGGCAGGTGCCCGACCATCACGAGCACGCCTACTACCGTGCCACCTGCTAGCAAAGGCGATAAGGCAACGGCGTCGGCCAGCGGCTGGAACACGTCGTACCAGGGATGGTCACGGTGTAATGGCTGCACAAGCGGTTGCCCAAAGCGTACGACTTCATCATAAGGTGAGCTTGCAAGTGGTGTAGCTCCCAGTGCCTTGACCATAACTGGGTCGAATTGCTGGGAGACCTGGAGCACGAGTGTGCCGCTCGCATTATCAACCAGTGCGATCGCACCCCGTTCGATCGCGAAGACATTGAGTACCACCAGCAGGGCTTGGTGCAACAGTTGACCAAGATCAGGGGAACCGCTGATCGCTGTAACCACGGCATCAAAGGCTTGGAGCCGCCGGTTCTGAAGTTCCAGCTGCTCGTAGAGTTGGCTGTTGCGCAGCACACTCGCGATCTGATGGGCGAAGGTTTGGAAAATAGCGAGTGCTTCGTCACGTAGCGGTGGCGTTCCACTAGCATTAATCAACTCAATGACGCCGATGCGCTGGTTCCCCGCCAGCAAAGGCACGACGAGCAAGGCACATACGGGCGTGACATGGCCGACGTACTGCTCAAAGACCGCCCGCGTCGGCGTATTGACCGCCGCAATCGCTCGGTAAAATGCTGCTGCACCGTCGGTCGTTACTACCTCACCCGTCAATAATGCCGTGCCAACCGTGCCTTCACCCGACCGCACCGTCGCTTTGAGCAACGGCTCAATCACCTCTTGCGGCTGCCCAGAGGCACCTTGCACCGCCGCGACGTGGAGGCGGTCATCCACTTCGTCGTAGAGCCACAACAGCGCACAATCGACACCGGGCACGGCCTCCTCGACCGCGGCAACTATCATGTGCTTAAGGCGCTCCGGATTACGCTCGGAGGCAATCTGCGCCGACAGATGAAACAGGACCTGGAGCAGCGACTGGTCGTCGGGCTCCAAGCTGGCGACTGGGAGCGAGTTGTAGGGTTGCTCCACTACTGCGCTCCTTGCCAGGTATGCCACCAATCGACTGCGCGTCGAATCCCTTGTTCAAGCCCCACCTGTGGATGATAGTCCAGTAACTCCTCTGCTTTACTGAGATCCGCAACATAATGTGTGACTTCGCCGGGTCGTTTCGCAGCCTCAACCTTGATCTCGGGCTCGATATCGAGTGCTTGCCCAATATATTGCGCCATAGCGACTAAGCTGCTGCCCTTGCCATAAGCTAGATTAATCGTTTGATTGGTCACCGTCCCTGCCAGCAGCCGCTCAATGCCCAGGACGATACCATTAACGCAATCATCAATATAGGTGAAATCAAGCACCTTATCTTTGCCGAAGACCCGGACGGGTTGGCCATGACTGATGCGCCGGATAAACAACGGGATCACCCGCTCCATACGTTCGATATCGGCATCATAACGTCCATATACATTCGAGAAACGGAATACCAGATAGTGCAGGCCGTAGCAGCGCGCATAGCTATAGATCAGCGCCTCGCCGCTAATTTTGGAAGCAGAGTATGGGCTTTCGGTGAACGAAAAATCGGCTTGTGTTTCTTCGGTAAGGTAGTGGTGAATATCGCCATACACCTCACGCGATGAGGAGAAGATCAACGGCACTTCGTTCTGGCGACAGAATTCCAATACGTTGAAGGTGAGGGTAATATTCTCGAGGGCGCGGTGTGGCTGCTCGACCAGTTCATGGACTTTCGCATTTGCCGCTAGGTGGACCACTAGGTCGCAGGCCGGGTATTGCACCGCGCCGATGCCCCCGGCAAAATCACGATAGGGACCACTTAAATCTTGGAGTAAATAGGGGAAGGCGTCGGTCCACGAGTTCGCGCGCTTGTCGATGCCAAAGACTGTATGGCCTTCCCGCAGCAGCCGCAACGCCAGGTTGGTCCCGATTTGCCCGCTCGACCCAGTGACCAGTATCCGCACGGTCCAACTCGTTTCACTGCGACACCGCGTGTGGAGGTGCGCGACTAGACCCTAGTATACCATAATCGCGACTCGTAGGTTATTTTGGCTGGAAATCGGGCAATCACAGCACAAAATACCTCGTTTTAGGTACATTCTTATGCGAGAATCTCCAATCCAGCCGCTTTAGCCGATCCGTTCGAGGACTATGACCGGTATCTGGCGGGTGGTGTTCTTCTGGTACTCGCCAAAGCCGGGCATCTGCGCCGCCGCGTGGTTGAACAACCGGTCACGCTCTTGGCCGGTAGGAACGACCGCTCGTGCCTGGAAACGCTCGGTGCCCACTTCAACGGTCACTTCTGGATGCGCCACGAGGTTATGGTACCAGTCGGGATTCGTGGGCGCGCCGCCTTTGGATGCGATCACGAGCAGATGGTCGCCATCGGTGGTGTAGACCAGTGGCGTTGTGCGCGGCTGTCGGCTTTTAGCACCAGTCGTGGTCAGTAAGAGTAGAGAGGCGTTGGCGAACTGACCGCCGACCTTGCCACCATTGGCACGGTACTCGGCGATTAGCGCTCGATTGAATTCGTTATGCTCTGTGGCGTTAGACATAGTTGCTCCAAGCTCGTGTGTAGTGTATCACTAACTATGATCGAGACACCTGTTGGGCCAGGGCGATTGCGCCTAACACGCCGGCCCGGTCGCCGAGTGCCGGCGACACAATGTACGTTTCAATCGTATCCAGCAGCGCCGGTATCTGCAGGTAGCCATTGAGCAATACCTGCACCTCATGCCGCAGCAGCGGAAAGAGATGCGGCTGTTGCATCACGCCGCCACCCAGGATAATCCGCTGTGGTGAAAGGATACAGATAAGGTTGACTAACGCTAGAGCCAAGTAGTGGGCCTCGAGTGCCCACGCCGGATGGTCGGGCGCCAGTGTTTCACCACGCTGGGCCCAGCGACTTTCCAGTGCCGGCCCTGCGGCCAGACCTTCCAGGCAATCGCCATGATAGGGACAAGCTCCAGGATACGGATCAACCGCCCAGTCGTGGGGAATACGCATATGTCCAAGCTCGGAATGCAGCAGGCCATGCAACAACCGTCCGTTGACCATCCCGCCCCCGCCGATACCCGTACCAATGGTCAGATAGAAAAACGTGTCGAGCTGCTGCGCCGCACCCCAATGCTGCTCGCCCAACGCTGCCGCATTCACATCCGTATCGAAAGCCACCGGCACGCCGAGCGCATGCTGCATCGCCCTGCCAACATCGGTATTGGTCCAGCCCAACTTCGGTGTCGTGGTAACGAAACCCCAGGTTGGCGAATCAATATGCACATCGACCGGACCGAACGAACCTATCCCGAGCGCGGCGATTTCCGGCTGTTGCCGGAAAAACGCCAGCGCCCGGCCGAGCGTTTCCTCGGGCTTGGTTGTCGGAAAGGAGGTTCGCGCAACGATGTGATCAGGGCCGGTACCGACGGCACACACCCACTTCGTACCACCTGATTCAATACCCCCGTACAGTGGCATGTCCATTCCTTTCTTAAGATGTTACCTCAATGTGGACAGGCCTCCCGTGGCGGCGCTGAGCGAGGTAGGCTAGGCCGGCCGACGCGACCAAGCCTACGCTGGCAAAGCTCAGCCAGGGGAGCGTGGCGATGCCGTACTGCTGGCCGAGACCATACAGCAGACCCCCACAATAGTTGCCCAATCCGCCCCCGATCGCCAGGGCAAGTGAACTGATACCGAAATACGAGCCGAGCGCTGCCGGACGCGCGAGCGACGCAGTGATCGTTTGCTGTGTAGGTTGGACGATCAGCCCACCGAGCGAGAAAACAACGACACTCGCAATC
>JBBRHB010000553.1:0-3951 GCA_038223355.1 Chloroflexales bacterium | reverse complement strand
AATGGGCGATCGTACTATCGCTTGTAATCTGGTCGGGGATCATCGTCTATGCCTATGGCTTTTTACACACGACCAATCAAGCGTTAGCGATGGCAGCGGTGATTGCAGTGGTGTTGGGGGGATCGCAGGCACTGTCGAGCTCCTTGTTCTCGCGCATGATCCCGGCGGGTCGCGAGTCGGCCTATTATGGCATTTATGAAATTTCCGAAGGTGGTACCTCATGGATTGGCCCCTTGATCTTTGGTATCGTCGTTGGTATCACCGGTTCTTATCGTCAGGCCATTTTGTATCTGATCGTTCTGCTCGTCGCCGGCATGGCCATCTTGATCGTGACCAATACGGACAAGGCCGTCCATGATGCAGGCAACCGGCTGCCCGAGGAAGCAGCCAGCGGCGCTGTGTTGCCCGCCGAACTTGGTTCAGCAGCATAGAGCCCGACAAACATTTACATTTTTGGTACACACCACCCTTGTTTCAGCAGAGGCGCGTGTGTACCATAGACGGTGGCGCACTGAAACCAGCGTGACGCGGCATGGGACTTGATGATGTGAAAGACGACCTAAAAAACGTGTAATATTTCCCTTCTCGCAGACGACCTGTATATGACGTACATTTAGATACAGGACGCATATGCGAGATACGATATTAATGGATACTCCCGACGATACGCCGCTCTACCATGCGCTGAACGCTGAGCGACCGCGCCTCGTCCGGCTCTGCGCCTATCTGACCGATGATCCAGACGTTGCTGAAGACCTTGCACAAGAAACCTTGATCGAGGCATGGCGACATCAAGCACAACTCCGCGATCCAGACGCACTACGTGGCTGGCTATCGGGCATCGCTCGCAACGTCACAGCTCGCTGGCGACGGGCAACTGGTCGTGAGCAAGCCCGGTCTAGATCTGCTCTCGAGCTAAATCTTACCGACCAGTTCAACCTTGAGATCGAGCTTGAGCGTGACGAGCTTACGATGTTGCTAGACCACGCCCTCGCCCTCCTGCCAGCCGAAACACGTACTGTCCTTGTGGAAAGCTATATCAGTGAATCGCCGCACGCAGTCATCGCTGCACAACTTGGCCTGAGCGAAAATGCCGTCGCGGTGCGCCTCCATCGTGGCAAGCTGGCGCTCCGACGATTGCTCTCCACCGAACTCCGTGACGAAGCAGCCGCTTACGGCCTCGTGACAGTGGAAGATGAGTGGCAGGAGACGCGCATTTGGTGTTCGAACTGCGGGCAACACCGCTTGTTAGGCAAATTTACCGCGACCGAGTTTGGACTACGCTGCCCGCACTGCTGCATCGGACCCGACGCGTTCCACTCCCAATCTCGACGGCTGCCGTACTTGGACGGCGTTACAACCTTTCGTCCCGCCCTCAATCGCTTCGGCGACTGGATCAACATACTATTTCAAACAGCAATCCGAGAAGGGGCAGTCGCCTGTTCCAGGTGTGGGCAACCGGCACAGTTACGCCTCGGCCTGCCTGCATATGCTCCTACATCATGGCAAGGACGGCGGGCTGTACATGTCAAATGTGCTGTTTGTGGTGCAGGCTCTTATTCGACGCTCGATGGCCTCATCTTGAGCTTACCAGAAGGACGCCAATTCTGGCGGACGCATGGACGTATCCGTTGGTTACCTGAGCGTGAGATTGAGTTTGGTGGTCAACCAGCGATCATCGCCGGCTTTGAGAGCGTCACTGGATCAGGGCTGTTTGAGGTGATCGTCGCGGATGATCGCTACCAAGTGCTTGCTATCCACAGAGGCGGAGATGCATAGTGTTCTGCCGCTCGAACAACCCCGCCGCTTTGCCATCTACACTCTATTCATAGCCAACGCGATCTCAATGACCGGCAATAATCTGATGATCCTGGCGGTCCCCTGGTTTGTGCTCGTAACAACTGGCAGCCCTGCAAAGACGGGCATCGCCGCGTTCTTCATGATCCTGCCAGTGGTCCTCGCTGCCTTCTTCGGCGGCGCGTTCGTTGATCGCCTCGGCTTCAAGCGCTCTAGCATTATTGCGGATATTGCTAGTGGCGTGACTATAGCCCTGATCCCATTACTCTTTGCTGCTGGTCTACTTGCCTTTTGGGTACTCCTCGTACTCGTTTTTCTCGGCGCACTGCTGGATGCACCTGGCACAACTGCCCGCGAAGCACTGGTGCCGGATTTGGCCGGCGCTGCCGGTATGTCACTTGAGCGTGCCAGTTCCCTCCTGCAGATTGTCGAGCGCGGCTCACGCCTCCTTGGTGCCCCACTCGCTGGCCTACTGATCGCAGTGCTCGGCGCACAGAACGTTCTATGGATCGACGCCGCAACCTTTGCTGTCTCAGCCGTACTAATCATCTTCACGGTGCCAACCGTAAAAATCGCAACAGCCGCGCCTTCGGGTAACTACCTAACTGAACTCACTGACGGGCTACGCTTCATCCGCCGAGATCGGTTGATCTTGGCCACTACCCTCACACTCATCGTCACGAATCTACTGGACGCCGCCAAAAGCGGAGTAATCCTCCCCGTGTTCGTGCGGACCACCTATGGGAGCGCGGTTGCACTCGGTCTCTTATTTGGTGTTAGTGGTGGCGGTGCTGTCCTTGGTGCCATCCTCTATAGTGCCTTTGGGCACAAGTTCTCGCGTCGATGGGTCTTCAGCATCGCATTCATTATCGCCAGTTTGCCAGCGCTAGTATTCGCATGGCTCCCACCTCTCCCGCTTGCCCTCATTACGCAGGCAGTTGGTGGTTTCGCGGCCGGGCCACTTAACCCGATCCTCAGCACTATTCAATATGAGCGTGTACCAGCTCCCATGCGCGGACGCGTCTTTGGCACGTTGACTGCCGGAGCATACGTGGCAATGCCGGTTGGCGTCTTGCTCGCTGGCTACCTCCTTGAAAAAATTAACTTGCACTGGACCCTCATCGCCGTCGGAAGTTGTTACCTCCTGGCAACATTGAGCCTGCTCATTAACCCTGCGTTACGTGACATGGAAGGCTAAGTATGGCTCCATCACTCCCACAACCGATCATTAACATCATCGGCCAGCGCGTGGCCCTCGGACCACGCCGCAGCGATCTCGCACCTCTGATACAAAGCTGGAACAACGATTTCGCCATCATGCGGACCCTTGGCGAGCTACCACGACCACAAACGCTGGAACAAATCCGCAGCGGATATGAGCAGGCGAACACAACTGAAAACGATATGCGGTTCCTCATCTATGAAACGAGCACTTGGCAACCGGTTGGAATCACGCGGCTCTTTGCGATTGACTTTCGCCATCGCACCGCCGACTATGCCATCCTCATCGGTGAAGCGGCAGCGCGTGGTTGTGGCTACGGCACCGAAACTACGCACTTGGTGCTTGATTATGCCTTCACGACGCTGGAATTACATAATGTCCTGCTGACCGTCTTCGAATTCAATGTTGCTGGAATGAAAGCATACGGACGGGCTGGCTTCCGTGAGATTGGTCGGCGCCGGGAAGCTGTCTATAGCGGCGGACGCTACTGGGACGTCATCTACATGGATTGCCTTGCAAGCGAATACGTCCAAACTGGCTTCACCAAGAGTGACAAGTGACGAGAAGCCAGGAACTTGACCAGAAAGGTTTACAAAGGTGTGACAAAGACCAATTGAAATGCCGGATGTGGAATTGTATGCTTCGTCCATAGTCCTGAATCTAATACCAGCACGCGAGTCGTACTCCAGGTTCGGCCCGCTCTGCATATCCAGCACAGAAAGAATGTTTCCACAGTTGATATCCATCACCGCAATAGTGTCTACACAACTGTTACAAACACGTCGTATAGTCCAATACCTATGCCAAAATGGGTGTGAAGTAAAAGGGCTTTGGTAGTAAAGTTGGAGGTGCTGAATCACCAACTTCTTACAACCGAAAGCCCATGGATATTTTAGCACTGCTCCAGTGTCTTCAACCATCTCTGACGGCGA
>JBBRHB010000552.1:0-3962 GCA_038223355.1 Chloroflexales bacterium | reverse complement strand
AGGCGTCGCCAATCAATGCCGTCACGGGCGCGGGCTGCAGGGGTGCGGGTATTCCAGTCGGCGTCGAATATGCTGGCGGCGAAGAAGTCATCACCGGGAATCACGATTGCATTCAACGGCTCCGCGATCAACGTCGCCAGGGTGGACTTACCGGCCCCACTGCCACCATCGAGGGCGACGAGGATCGGGGTCGTGCGGTTGACCAGCAGCCGCCGTATGGCAGCGACGACCGTATCTGCCGCAACGACAACAGTCGAAGCTCCCATCACTTACAATGCCTGTGGCCAGCCGAGCGCGATGCGACCCCGTTCGGCCTCCACCTTGAGGATCTCGACCTCGACGATGTCGCCAACGCGCAGCGCTACGCCTTGTGGCAGCTGGCTGCGGTGCAACAGACCATCCTGCTTGACACCGATGTCGACAAACGCGCCAAAGTCGATGACGTTGCGCACGGTGCCCTGCAAACGCAGCCCGGGCGTGAGATCAGCGAGCGACAACACGTCACGGCGTAGGATCGGTACCGGCAGATCCTCACGCGGATCGCGGCCCGGACGCGCGAGTTGCTCAAAGATGTCGCGCAGCGTTGGAACGTCCGTACGAAGCTCGGTTGCCATAAGCTCCAGCGGCTGAGCCACACGAACGGCGTCCAACGCGCGGTGGCGCTCGGGGAGCAGCATGTGGTCAGCGATAGCCGCGCGTCCCATGATCGCCCACGCGATGGCATAGCTCTCCGGATGGATCGCGGTCACGTCCAGCGGCTCACTGCCTGCGCGGACGCGCAGAAAGCCGGCTGCCTGCTCAAAGGCCTTCGGGCCGAGCCCTTGGACCGCTCGTAACGTCGTCCGGTTGGGAAAAGGGCCATGCACGTCACGGTAGGCGACGATGCGCTCGGCGAGCTTCGGGCCAATCCCCGAGACATGCGTAAGGAGGGCGGGAGAGGCGGTGTTGAGATCAATGCCGACGTAGTTGACGACGCTCTCGACCACTTCACTGAGCGCACGCGCAAGCTGCGTCTGGTCCACGTCATGCTGGTACAGGCCGACGCCAATGGCTTGCGGGTCGATCTTGACAAGCTCGGCCAGCGGGTCCTGGACGCGGCGCGCAATCGAGACCGCTCCACGGATGCTCACGTCAAGGCCCGGCAGTTCCGCGCGCGCCAGCGAACTGGCACTGTAGACGCTCGCACCGGCCTCGCTCACCATCAGATAGTGGACGTCTGGCTGATCGCGTATCAGCTCCGCGATCAGGGCCTCTGTTTCCCGCGACGCCGTCCCATTGCCGATGGCCCAGAGCGTGATGTGGTGCCGGTGCATTAGTTCCGCGAGTGTGCGGTGCGCATTGTCGAGCTTGTTCTGCGGCGGATGGGGATAGATCGTCGCCGTCTCGAGCAGCTTCCCGGTTGGATCGACCACGGCGACTTTGCTGCCGGTGCGAAAGCCGGGGTCGATCCCGCCGATGGTCTGGCCGGCCAGGGGTGGCTGCGCCAGGAGTGCCCGCAGGTTGGTAGCAAAGACATGGATGGCATGGG
The DNA here is from genome assembly GCA_038223355.1 of Chloroflexales bacterium. Classification (GTDB taxonomy): domain Bacteria; phylum Chloroflexota; class Chloroflexia; order Chloroflexales; family Kallotenuaceae; genus JACDGP01. Next base: position 2,434 of record JBBRHB010000552.1, on the reverse strand, counting down.
TATCGGCCTGCGCCGTCAGTTGCCGGCGCACGTCCCGCTCGATCGCCGGCAATAGGAGTCGCTCCGCCGCGTCAAGGATGGCCAGCAGCAGCTGGTCGTGCAATGGTGAGCGGCCATCCGGGCGGAAGACGGTGGCGATCGCCGCTTGCCAGTCGCGCTCTGGCACGGACAGCCGCACGCGCAGCACCTTTTCTGTTTCGCCACGATTGAGCGCCAGCAGCTGATAGGACTTGAGGCGGTCGACACGCTGGCTCCATTCGTAGTAGGTCTGGTAGACCGCTCGTGGATCGTCGGCCTTTTCGATCTTGTCCGACTGCAGCATGCTCCACTGCATGGCACGTTCTCGAATGATCCGCCGTACGTCGGGCTGATCGCTCACCAACTCAGCCACAATGTCACGTGCGCCGGCCCATGCATCTGCTGTCGTGCTGACCTCGGCGGTGAGAAATGGGGCCGCGATGGCGTCGCTGCTCTGCGTGGTGCGCGGCTGTTGCAGGATCAGCTCGGCGAGGGCAGTGAGCCCTTTGTCGCGTGCGATGCTGGCGCGCGTGCGCCGCTTGGGCTTATACGGCTGATAGAGATCCTCAAGCTCGGTGCGCTGGGTGGCAGCCTCCAGGCGCTCGCGGAGTGTCGGTGTGAGCTTGCCCTGGCCTTCGATCTCACTCATAATCGTCGCGCGGCGCTCATCAAGCGCGCGCAAATTCTCGACGGCCGCCGCGATCTGCCGCAGCTGTTCCTCATCCAGCCCGGCCGTACGCTCCTTCCGGTAGCGCGCGATGAAAGGGATCGTGTTGCCGCCGTCTAAGAGTTCGATTGTTGCCGCGACCTGCGGCGGACGAACCTTGAGGCGTGCGGCTATCTGGTCGGCATAACTCATCCGTTGCCTCTCAAACTAGCGTTCCCACTTTATGCCAGCTGTCGGTAAGCGCCGGAGCCTATGAAGCTGATGCACGGTATAAAGTTCTGTCTCAGGTCGATCTGGTGGCCAGAAGACGATTCCACGGACTGTGTAGGCAAGCGCATAGAGCCATAGTCGATCATCGAGATCCGGTGCCTCAAACAGTTGCGGATAATCCTCCTGAAGCCAGCGCATCACGGGCGGGATCGAAGCTCCTCGCAGGATACGCACATCTTCGAGCATGCGGATTAACGAAACCAACTCCAGGTCGCGTGGACCTTTTCTCACCCACTCGAAATCCAGAAGGGCCTTGATCTGGCCTTCATGCACGATAATATTCCCGAAGACCGCGTCGCCATGAACGACGTGCGGCCAAGGCGTAGCGAAGGGGTCGGCCGAGGCGAGCTCGCTTATCCGGTCGGTGATACCGGCCATGACGGCAGGGTCAACGTGGTCTATACCCTTGGCTGCTTCGACCAAAGCCAGAAGCCTTGGTAGGGGTAGTGGAATTAAGTCTGTATCCACGATCGACTCGATGCTGCGCGGCGTGGCCTCGCCGTGCTCTGTCAGCAGAAGGTCTACAACTGCCGGCGGCGACCATGTGTGCAAAGCGGCGAGGATGGAAGCGAACTGCGCGATGATAGCGCGCAGTTCCGCCTCCGACAGGTCAAGCCAGACGTCGCCCAGCACCTCGCCCACGACGCGTTCGTGAAGCGTCCAGGTGAGCTCCTCATCGCTGCCGAAGCCAATGACGGTTGGATGGGGGATACTCGGCGGGAGTGCGGCAACGAGGTGTGCCTCCCGCACGAAACGCGCCCTATCGCCGCGCCAACAGACACGGAGCACAGCATCGCCAATCAGCCACGCGTCATTCGAGTTGCTCTCGACAAATACAGGCTCCGAACGAAAGGCAATCGGCAGCGTCGGCTGCAAACGAAGTAGACGGTCCTGTGCCGCCGCCTCGCTCCATAGTGGCACGGCGTCGTCTCGCACGTTCGTCCAGCCCCAAGCATTTTTTCTATATTCCACCCCTGCCACTTGCCTCCTCCTGGACATTGTACTCTGCCTGCGGCCGAACTTCAGAATATCGTGCGGAACTTGGCGCAAAGCCCTTAGTGGCGGTTGCATGATCCGGTGTAGACTTAACCCGTTGGCTTAACGAAACCACAACTTGTCGCCGAAAATGCCTTCTTGCGGCACCACAGTCGGTATACTGGTAGGCAGAGAGGTGTTGCTGTGAAAACAATCGAGACAACAATCATCGTGTCAGCTGACGGGAGTATTCGAGTTCCACTTCGTGCTGATATCTCATCCGGGGAACATCGCGCGGTGCTTGTGGTGGAAGAGCAGCCCGTCCCAGCACGACCTGACGAGCGTGACCGTGCGGTGGCCACGCTGCGCGCCGCGGGCCTCCTCGCTGACCCGACGCCCGCGATGCAACAACTGAGCGCGGAGTCGACCCTGACACTTGAAGAAGCTCGAGCAATACTTGACCGCGTGGGAGGCAAACCACTCAGCGAGATTATTGAGGAGCTG
>JBBRHB010000551.1:0-3964 GCA_038223355.1 Chloroflexales bacterium | reverse complement strand
TCGTGAAGCGATCCACCAATATGGACACCGCGAACGCCGCTTCGGAGCCCTCCCCGAAGCCTCGACGAACGTTAAGTAACCTTGCCCAACGTGTCCTGAGTTCGGTAGTACTCCTCCCGCTCCTCGCTGTGATCGTTTGGTTGGGGCGTTGGTGGGTCGTTGGAGCGGTGCTGGTCGTCGTGCTGCTGTCACTTCGCGAGTTGTATGACCTGTTCAAGGCCGGTGGTTACCGCCCTCACTCGCTCGGCTATCTTGCAGCAGTAGCGCTCGTGGCCGTCGCAGTCGTTCAGGGCTATGGCAGGTATGAACTCCTCGCCCCTGTTTTGACGTTGATCATCATTGCGACATTAACGGTCGAGCTTGCTGCTCGTGATCTAACAGGCGCACTCCCTAATTGGTTATGTACCTTTGGTGGTGCCTTGTACGTAGGCTGGCTGCTGGCCCACTTTATTTTGCTCCGCGGTCTGCCTCAGGGTGCCGGATGGATCGTCGCAGCGCTAGCAATCACGTTTGCCGGCGACAGCGGGGCGTATTTTGTGGGCCGCACGTGGGGCCGGCACCGGATGGCCCCCATCATTAGTCCGAAGAAAAGCTGGGAAGGCGCAGTCGGGGGACTGATCACCGCGATGCTCGGTAGCATGCTTACGGTGGGATTGTTACACTTACCGGTCGGTCTCCCCGTGGCGGCCGTCATCGGTGCGATTGGCAGTCTGACCGGCCAGACGGGGGATTTAGCGGAGTCGCTGATCAAACGGCAGGTTGGGGTTAAGGATTCGGGTACGTTGATTCCTGGTCATGGTGGACTACTTGATCGTGTTGATAGCCTGCTGTTCACGGTCCCTGTCCTCTATTATCTGGTCGTTTGGTTGACGCACTAGATCCATTCCGGTACACTTCTTATGTTGCCTAGCTGCTTCTAACGTTAGTATGCATATGGCACGAGGAGACCTCTATGTCGTTTGGTTGGCTCTGGTATCTATCAGTTATTCCTGCCCTCGGCTTGCTGGTCTTCGTCCATGAACTTGGGCATTTCTTGGTTGGTTTACGGATGGGTGTCACGATCGAAGAGTTCGGTTTTGGCTATCCGCCGCGCATGCTAACCCTGTTCCACTATCGAGGTGTTCCTGTTACCCTTAACTGGCTGCCACTCGGTGGATTTGTCCGCTTCGCGGGCGAAGAATCAAATTTCGACGACCCTCATAGTCTGGCGGCCGCTTCGCCGCTCCGGCGTATCCCAATCATGGCTGCTGGCGCCATTATGAATATTTTGGCGGCCATTCTAATTTTGGCACTCTTGGCCCCGTTTGGTACCCCGGAAAATGTTGGAACCGTCTCGGTTGCTTCGGTCAATCCGGGCTCGCCGGCAGATGGTGTGCTACACAAGGGCGATAAAGTAAAAGAGGTTGCCCACCAACCGGTTCACTCACAGCGCGAGCTTCTAGCAGTGATCAAGGCGCACCAAGGTCAAAAAACGACCTTTACGATTATCCGGGACAACCGCGAACAAGAAGTCAATCTAACCCCACGGCCGCCCTCGGAAGCGGCAGTACGGGATGGGGCTGTCGGTATTGGCATTACGATGGCGCCTGAGGATGTGACCGGGACACGCAATGTTGACCAGATTCGGAATCCCCTGAGTGCACTGTGGTTTGGCGTGACTGAAACCTTCCGGCTCTTTGGCAGTATGTTAACCGGCCTAGGAGTCCTCGTCGGTTCGCTCTTCGGCTTAAGTGCGAAACCGCAGGGCGGTCTAGCCGGACCGGTTGGTATTGCACGGCTGACCGGCGAAGTCGCGCGTACCGGCGGTTTGCGCGGCTTGTTGCGCTGGACGGCAGTATTGAGCGTCAACCTGGCCTTAATCAATCTGCTGCCGATCCCGGCCTTGGACGGCAGCCGGATTGTGTTCGCCTTGATTGAATGGATTCGCGGCAAGAAAGTGCCTCCGCAGCGCGAAGCCATGGTTCACGCCGCCGGCATGATGTTGCTGCTGGGCTTAATGCTTTTGATTACCTTTACGGATGTGAGCAATTGGCTGCGTGGGCATGATGCCTTTGGGGGCTAGGATGCCGCTGATCAAGGCTAGTGAAATTGGCGAGTATGTGTATTGCCACCGTGCTTGGTGGCTGCACCAAGTCGCTGGCGAAATCCCGGCCGGACGGAACCGACGCGAGCGTGGGACGCGGGCGCACGCCAGCCACTATGCGGGGATACGAGCCTCGCGGCTGCTGCTGGGGCTTGGCTTGTTGTTGCTGGTCGTAGCGCTCGCGACACTGCTGCTACACTAATGGGCTGGTTTTTGCTGGTGCTGGCCATACTCAGTCTGATCCTAGCCGTATGGTTCCGACGGCGTAGTGGTTTGCCCTGGCACGGGGTGATGTATCAGGATACGGGCTGGCAACGTAACGACCGACCGTTGATGGCACGTGAGTATGATTTAGTGGGCAAGCCTGATTATCTGCTCCAGGTGCACGGTAGCTTGATTCCGGTCGAGGTCAAGCCGGAGCGCCGTGCACCAGCACCATACGAATCAGATTTGATGCAGCTGGCCGCGTATTGCTTGCTCGTTGAAGCAACAACTGGCCGGGCACCGCAGTACGGGTTGTTGCGTTACGCGACACAAACCTTTAAGCTACCGTATACCTGTACTGTGCGCGACGAGCTCATCGGTCTGCTACAGGCAATTAGACATGATCGTCAGGCATCTGATGTGGCGCGTTCGCATGCGCATGCCGCACGCTGTCGTGGTTGCGGCTTTGCCACCAGCTGTGTGGACTCACTGGTGTGAATGTGCTTGATCGACAGGCCGTGTGTGGCCGATTACGCGCGTTTCTCGCAGGAAAACAATCGGCGGCTAGCCTCGCAGGTTGGGCTTTTGATCAGTTCTATGCTGAGGCAGAGGGCGAGTTGGTCTATGAGGCAGGCTATCGTTCTATTCTAGCACAGACCCTGGATGATCTGATGTTTGGGGACGATCCTCACTTCCAACTCACCCGCCCGGAGGTAGAGCAAATGGTGCAGCAGCTGGAAACGGCAATGTATCACGAGGATAGTGAAATTGATGACGATGAGGTTGAAGATGAACGTGACGTGGATGTTGGTGATGAGTAGCCGACAATGAAAATCCAGCAGCATCCTCGTATGAAAGATGTACTGGTCGGTGATGATGTCCTGTGTCATGGTCGCCAGCTCTATGCCCGGGTTGAAGAAGTTTTTCCGGCGGCGGTATGTGTGCGCTTGTTGCAGTTGCAGCAAACGCTCCACGGATTACGCCTGATCGTTGCGCCACAGCTTTGGGGTGCCGATGAGATCGAGAATCTAAGCCTATGCCGCTACTGCGGCAGCCGCGATGCGACCTTTAGCGAAGGGGTGGCAGGGCTTCCGTATCGCGCGTGCGCAACCTGCAGTAGCGTGCAAAACGTCTGCGTGTCCGATGCATTGACAGATCATGTTTCGCATTGAAGTTACCAAAGAATATTTAGGATTCGCCGCCGCGCATTTCATCACCATTAAAGGTAAATGCGAGCGCTTACATGGCCATAACTATCAAGTGTGGGTCGAGCTCGAAGGCGATCTCACTAACGATGGATATGTCTTTGATTTTGTTGAGCTTAAGCAGCTCATCAATCATGAGTGCCAGTTGCTTGACCACCGCGTCCTTTTGCAAACCGAAAATCCGCTGCTGGTGATTACGACGGTGGGCAACAGTATCGATGTGCACTTTGGCGAGCAGCACTATTGCTTTCCCACCGCCGACGTTGTCCTGCTCCCCCTCCGTAATACGACAGCCGAACTGTTGGCACAGCACCTGGCCCATAAGCTCGCTGCACAATTACGAGCGGAGGGCATGGCCTCTATACAGCTTTTGAGTGTCTGGGTCGCAGAAGGTCCTGGGCAACGGGCCCGCGCGCAGGTCGTGGTCGGTCGTTGACATCCCCTCTTTCGCACCGTATACTCTCTTAACTGT
>JBBRHB010000550.1:0-3970 GCA_038223355.1 Chloroflexales bacterium | reverse complement strand
TGCATACTGTAGCCACCAGAAGTTCCAAACATTTTGCCAACCATCGTTCGCGCCAACTCCACTGCCTACGCCGATTGCCGAAGAGAAATGGGAAAATACGGGCCAAAAGAGCGCACAGGCCAGCAATACATAGCTAGCAATAATGCCGCTATCGAACAGCCACCGCCGCCGCGACAGCCTATTCACAATTACGATTGGCGACAAGCGTTGCGGTGTGGCGCTGGTAGCGCGACATGAGACCAAGCACCAACGCCAGGATTGAAATATCGATCACGGCAATGATGTAGGACTGGGCCCTAAAGCGCAGCAAATAAAACCATATCAGCGACAGTTTCTCAGTCTGGTGCGGCTGCAGCGCGCCGGTTACCAGCAATGGGATATGGAAGGCATTAAAGAGTAACGCCGCCCGTACCACGGCACCGGCCACAATATAGGGTCTGATTCTCGACCAGGTCATTGTCAAACGGGATTCGCGAATAGCCGTTATGGCTACCAACATCATGAGTGGCAGCGCAACCCAGAGGCCCATGACCACAGTCAGCCAAAATGTTTTGTCGGTCGAGAAGAGCGCTGCCAAGCCACTGACAAGAGCCGCCAACGGTGCGAGATGGAGACTAGTGAGCCAGGCGACGAGCGGTTGAGCAAGGTGGCGGAAGTCGACTACCGGGGCTGGATCGGTTAGCCATTGGGGATGGCTCGGAGTCAGATGGTTGCCCGTGACGTAGGTGACGTTGAGCAAGGTGTTCCAAGCCCAAACACCCGCCCACTCCGGCACGATTAGCAAGAGGACAAACAGTATACGACTGAGAACGGTACGAGCTAGCAGCCGCGGTCTCCACAGCGTCGCAAGCCAGATGCCTAGACCAGTAGCGAGGCCCATGCTCATGAGCAGCCATAGAATATTGAACGCCAGGCCTGGCAGGAAGATCGGCCAGTTTACCCAGTTCATCACAGCGTCGATGGGAAGATATGGTAAGCGACCGGCGGACGACAATGTCAGGATGCCACGCCAGGTCGCCAGCCAGAAAGCCAGGGAGGAGCCGCGAAAGCTTTTGCCCTTGTTCAGTACCGCGTCTAAGGCCCACTGCAAGGCCAGCGGATACACCGCGATGGCGGCAATGAGGACGAGGGCCGGTCGTAGCCATTGCAGCCTGCGCACAGTGCTCGCGGCATCCTGGAACCACTGGGCAGCCATGAGCGAGATTGGAATGGTCACGGCGACGATATATTGGGGCCACTTGGTCGGCCAACAAAAGAGAAACAGCATATTGACGGCAAACCAGAGCACTACCAGTCGTTGTCGCCGCCACATTGCTGGGATAGCTAACAATCCCACGATAGAAAACACGCCGTCGAGCAGAGGCATGACGCCGGGATTCCAGACATCCGCACCCATCAGCCAGGTGAGTGGTTGTGCCCAGCCGTAACCAACCTTCAGGACGTGGTGGCTAGAGACGTAGTCAGCGTGGAAGCCGACCGAGGCACCCAAGCGCCCGATAGGATCGAGCCATAAAGTTGGGTCGAAGAGGTAGAAGATCAAGATGGCTAAACCGCCCCACGGCAGAAGCCGCCACAAACTGCGCCAGTCGCGCCAGAGTAACCACCATACGGCAGCTAGACCACCCACGGCATATACGTACTTGTTGGCTGCCGTGAGACCCAGAGCAACGGCGGCCCACCAAAAAGGAGCGTCACAACTGCGCTTGGAACGGCTAAGTAACAACAAGGTCAGCGCTGCAAAGAAACAGGCCAGCGACTCGAGCATCGCTTGGGCGCTGTATTTAATATGCCATGAATTAATGGCCACGAGCAAACCGGCGACGGGATTAACCACAGCAACCAGCCCGACCGTGAGCGCACCGACTGTTGCAGCGAAGAGCCGCGCAGGCCGGAAGAGGCCGGCAATGCCCTCTACGCCATTTTTGTTGCCGTAGTTGGTAATAGAGTGCGCATAGCTCTCGGGGCCTTGCGCTAGTAAGAGCACACCATAGATCAGCTTGGTTAGGGGTGGATGTTCATAGTTATCGCGCTCATTGATCACGGCGCGGAGATCACCGGCGGCCAAATGCTGCGCATAGAGCTGCGCGGACCGCATGTAATCATCTTCATCTGTATCGATGGGGAGCAACGCAACCGCGCGGAGGCGCAGTCCGAGCGCGAGTGTGGAGATGAGGAGCACTACAGCCACGCGCGAAAGCACCAGTTTCCAACGTACCAGGGGCCGGGTGGCAGTTATTGTGCCTTTGATAGCTATCGCACGCGCTTTGTTCGCAAACATCTAGAGTTAGTATGCTGGCCACCTCCTTTTTGTTTCACTGAGAAATGACGGACGGTAAAACCAAGATCGCCTAGCCAGGGCGATCTTGGTTTGCTGATTGAGGTGGCGCAGTGAACGTTATACGGGATAGTCTCCCGCACCGACACGCTCAACACCATAGCCACGTCGAATAAGATCGTCGATCACCTGACGGGCATGTTGCTCATCACGAACCTCTAGCAGCAACTCGATCCCGACGCGGTCGACGGGTACCTGCCACGCGGCGCGGCGGTGATGAATATCGATAATGTTGCCACCCATCGCCCCGACCTCGTTGACCAAGGGTGCCAGATTGCCCGGCCGGTCCGGCACCGTCGTATGCAACACGACATAGCGACCTTGCTTGACCAGCACCTGTTCGATCACCCGTGCCAAGAAGTTCGCGTCGATATTACCACCGGATAAGACGACACAGACATGCTCGCCCGCACGTGGGCAGATTTTACCGGTGAGCAGCGCCGCGAGCCCGACGGCCCCGGCACCTTCCGAAACTTGACGCAGGTTTTGTAGAGCATACACAATGCCGCGGGCAATCTCTTCTTCATCGACGGTCACAACCTCGTCGACCAGATCCCGAATCAAGGGCAGGGTTACCTCGCCTGGCTTTTTGACAGCGATACCGTCGGCGATTGTGTGCGCGTCCGGCACAACCACGGGCTTGCCAGCGGCCAGTGACAGACGAATCGATGGGCAGCCCTCGGCCTGAACGCCGACGATACGTACACCGGGCTTGAGCGCACGGAGCGCCGTTGCCACCCCACCGATCAAGCCGCCGCCGCCGATGGGGACGATGATCAGCCCCAGATCCGGCAAGTCCTTAAAGACTTCCAGCCCCAACGTGCCCTGCCCCGCGACCGTTAACGGATCGTCGAAAGCATGCACATATGTGAGGCCGCGCTCCGCTTGCAGTTGTCGCGCGAAGGTACCGGCATCGTCGAAGGACTTGCCATGCAGAATAACTTCTGCCCCAAAGTTTCTGGTGGCCACGATTTTGGCCAGTGGCGCAAATTCGGGCATCACAACCGTGGCTGGAACATTGAGCAGGCGCGCCGCCAATGCTACGCCTTGGGCATGATTCCCTGCCGAGTGCGCGATCACACCCCGTTGTCGCTCAACCGCTGTCAAGGAAGCCATTTTGTTATAGGCGCCGCGCAGCTTAAACGAACCGGCTCGTTGGGTGTTCTCCGCCTTGATCCACACATCGGCACCGGCATCGCGGCTCAATCGTTCCGTTGGCAGCAGCGGCGTTTTAACCGTAATGCCGTCCAACACACGTTGGGCGGCATACACATCGTCAATCGTGACCACGTTGAAACCTCATTGTTTCCAAAACCCAGAGCCATTATTGTAGCACCTAAATATCCCCGCCCAACGGAAGTGCCCGGCGATATGGTAACATCAGCGCCACATCTACACGGAGCACTGTTATGCCACGATCAAGACTATCTCAACGGGTCCAAGCCGTACCACCCTCCGGCATCCGCCGCTTTTTTGATATTGCTGCTACCCTGCCCAACGTTATTTCCCTGGGTATTGGTGAGCCGGATTTTGTGACACCGGATGCGTTTCGCGCTGCCGGCATTAAGTCGATCGAGGACGGCTTTACCGCCTACACGTCGAATAGTGGCCTGATTGAACTGCGCGAGGCGCTTA
>JBBRHB010000549.1:0-3980 GCA_038223355.1 Chloroflexales bacterium | reverse complement strand
GTGCGGGCGGATCGATCTGCTGGATGGGCTGACCATTGACCAGCGGAAAGGTAGTGCGCAACACCTCGTGACGTGCAACGAGCCTGGTGAAGCTGTGCTCAAGGGCAATTAGGTCGAGGTGCCCAGTCAAATGCAGGGCCGCCGGGATGGTATAGGTGGCCGTGTCAGGCTCGAGTTGGTCCAGAAACCACAGACGTTGTTGTGCGAACGATAGCGGCAGCTGCTGAGCGCGCGGCACCGATTGGAGTGCGGGCTGAGAGAGGGGGGTGCTACGTGACGCGAGGTAGGCAGCCAATGTCGCGACGGTCGGATATTCGAACAACGCGCGTAACGGAAACTCCACTTGGAGTGTTGTGCGCAGGCGCTGGACGAGTTGCGTCGCCAGCAGTGAGTGACCACCCAGCGCGAAAAAGTTATCGTTGATCCCGATACGCTCGATACGTAGTACACCCGCCCATACCTCCGCAAGTTGTGCTTCGATCGGCGTGCGCGGGGCGATGAAGGCCGTGGTAGCGGCACTGAGGTCAGGGGATGGCAGGGCACGTCGATCGATCTTGCCACTGGCAGTAAGGGGGAAGGCGTCCAGTACGACGAGGGCGACCGGGAGCATATAACCGGGCAGGCGATCTTGCGCAAAGGCTCGTAGGTCGCTCAATGTTGGTCGCGTCATAGACGGCACGACGTATGCGACAAGGCGCGGGTCATCGGGCGCTGCCTGCCAAATCGTGACCAGGACCTCACCGACTGCCGAATGCGCGGATAGCACGCTGGCGATCTCGCCGAGCTCGATGCGAAAGCCGCGCACTTTCACCTGATCATCGGTACGGCCGACAAACTCAAGGTTGCCGTCTACCCGGTAGCGGACAAGATCGCCGGTACGGTATAGGCGAGTACCAGAGCGGCGAGCGAATGGGTCGGGAGTAAACTTTTCGGCTGTACGGGCCGGACTGTTCAGGTAGCCGCGCGCCAGACTGGGACCGCTCAGGCATAGTTCACCCGGCATCCCTATTGGGCTCGGCTGACCTTGCCCATCCAGGACATAGGCGCGCGTACCGCGTACGGGTCGACCGATCGGTATCGCGCTTCCGTCTCGTTCGTGATGCGGAGGCACGGTGTAGATCGTCGCCACGATCGTCGCTTCGGTCGGTCCATACGTGTTCAGTAATTGGATTCTGTCACCGAATTGGCGCTGCCACTGAGCAACCCGCTCCGGGAATACACGTTCGCCACCGATGATCACGAGCCGTAGCGTCGCGGGGAGCACGACCTCCAGCGTCGTGAGACTAGCTGCAATGGTATGCCAATAGGCGGTTGGCAGGCTTACGACACTCAACTGCCACCGTAAGCAGGCCTGAGTGAAGGCCGTCACCGTATCAATCATTCCTTCGCTACGCAGTACGAGTGCCGCACCAGTCGTGAGCGCATTGAAGATCTCTTCTAGACTAGCGTCGAAGCTGATCGAGGCGAACTGGAGCAGGCGATCGGTGGGCGAGAGCGCATACACATCGTGGACCGCGGCAAGATAGGTTGCAAGCGCTCCATGCGTGATCATGACGCCCTTTGGTGTACCGGTCGAGCCAGATGTATAGATCACGTACGCGAGATGCTCGGCAGTGACCTGGCTGGCCGGGCTAGTTGTAGGTTGTTCGGCAAGCTCGGGTAGGTCGATGTCGAGGGCAAGGACGCGCAGTTGACGCGTGTGAAAGCGGGCCGCGAGGCGCTGTTCGGTCAGAACGAGGGGTGCTTGTGTGTCATCCAGTATAAACGCTAAGCGTTCGACCGGTAGTGCCGGATCAAGCGGGATATATATGCCTCCAGCCTTCAAGATTGCGAGCAACCCCACAGTCAGTTGGATCGAGCGTTCGGCGCACAATGCCACCGGCGTCTGCGGACCAACTCCTAGCTGTTGAAGATGATGTGCGAGTTGATTAGCACGGTGGTCCAATTCTATATAGGTTAGCTCTTGGTCGTCGTAGACAACGGCGAGGTTGTCCGGGGTGCGGGCCACCTGGCGTGCGAAGAGCTCATGTACAACCGCAACAGAGAGTTGTGGTTCGACGGTTGCAGTCCATTCTACAAGCAGTTGCCGCGACTCGGCGGCGGTCATGAGTGGTACGGTCAGGATATGCTGCTCGGGATCGGCGACAAAATATTCAAGCAATAGCTGCAAGTGACTGCGCATACGCTCGATCGTGTCTGCATCGAACAGATCGGTACTATATTCCAGGATGCCCTTTAAGCCATCGGGTGTACGGGCCAGAGTAAGCAGCAAATCAAACTTGGCAGTCCCGCTGTCGATGATCACCGGTACCAGCTCGAGATCGGCTAGCTCACTAGTGGCGGTGGGCGCATTCTGGAGCACAAACATCACTTGAAACAGCGGGGGACGGCTCGGATCACGTTCTGGCCGCAACACTGCGACCAGTTGCTCGAACGGTACGTTCTGATGCGCATAGGCCTCAAGCGTTGTTTCGCGAAGCTGTACTAGCAACTCAGAAAAGCGGGGATTGTCGGCTAGGTTGGCGCGGAGCAACAAGGTATTAACAAAAAAACCGATCAGCGGCTCGACCTCTACCAGATCCCGATTCGCGATCGGCGAACCGACCACAATATCATCTTGTCCACTATATCGATGCAACAGCACATAAAATGCTGTCAACAAAACCATGAACAACGTCGCGCCAGACCGTTTGCTCACGCTTTCCAGCGCTCCAGTTAAGGCTGGGGAAAGTTCGAGTGGCAGTTGCGCACCGCGGTAGGACTGGACCGGTGGGCGCAGATGGTCCAGCGGCAGTTCAAGGATTGGTAAGTCAGCAAGCTGCTGCTGCCAGTAGGCAAGTTGTTGGTTGAGCACGTCGCCTTGGAGCCACTGGCGCTGCCAGATCGCAAAGTCGGCATATTGGATAAGGAGGTTTGGTAACGGCGCGGACTGACCACAATCGAAGGCTGTATATAGCAATTCAAGCTCATGCTGTAGTACGCCGACCGACCAGCCATCGGCAATGATGTGGTGCATCGTCAATAAGAAAAGGTGTTGCCGTTCGGCGAGACGTACGAGCGAGATCTGAATAAGTGGGCCGCTGGCCAGGTCAAAGGCGACACGCGTAGCGGCCATGGCCACGCGTGTCGCCTCAGTCTCACGTGCATCAGGCTCAAGATGCTGCAGCTCAACGACTGGCAGCGGCAGATGAAACGGTGGTAGAATCACCTGGACAGGACGACCATCGACGGCGCTGAAGATCGTCCGTAACGCTTCATGCCGTTCGATGATTGCATCGAAGGCGTGCTGTAACGCCAGCACATTTAGCCGTCCGAGCAGCTGCAGTGTGAATGGAATGTTGTAGGCCGTATTGCCAGGTTCCCATTGGTCAAGGAACCACAAACGTTCTTGGGCAAACGAAAGTGGAATATCGCCCTGCTCAGTGCGCGGAAAGATCGTTTGGTTCTCAGCGACATCGAGTCCTTCTTCGTCCAGCATGTAGGCGAGCAGTTCAAGCTCTTCGGGCGAAAGCCCCGAACCCGGTTGAAAATTGTCCGTGGTCATAACGGTCAACTCATTTCGTTTTAGCGTGCTGCAGTGTTTGATGCCGCTCGGCTGACGACATCTGCTTGATCCGGCGTAGCAGGATGGCGATCTTCATTGTCTGACCCGGCTGTACCTCGGCGGCGATCATGCGCTGGGCAAGCGCGGTGATAGTTGGTGCTTCAAAGACGATCCGGACTGGTAGAGCCAGGCGAAATGCTTGACTGATCCGCGAAGTAACCTGGGTTGCGAGCAGGGAATGACCGCCGAGCGCGAAGAAGTTATCATCGATACTGATCGGCGTAATACCCAGCACTTCGCTCCAGAAGCTCGCAATGATCTCCTCAAGCGGTGTGCGAGGCGCCGTAATGGTGCGCTGTCCCAGTTCGACGTTCAAGTCGGGCACGGGGAGGGCGCGCCGGTCAACTTTGCCATTGGCGGTCAGTGGCAGCACTTT
>JBBRHB010000548.1:0-3981 GCA_038223355.1 Chloroflexales bacterium | reverse complement strand
GCTTCTCCGGTGGCCTCCCATGGGCTGGGTTCGTGCTGCTCGCCGCACTAACGGTGCTGCCGGTCACGCTCCTCACACGCGGTATCAGGCTCTAAGAGTCTACCCGGGAAGGTGAATTAGCAATATGTCCATACATCATGGTTTTGGAGTCAACTGAAGAGCCTTAGCCGCGGGTTAGGCAGCAGGCGTGAGCCGACCACGTGACTATTTTCCTTGCCTCTCGTTAGAGAGTGCGGAGTCTTGGAAAGAGCGCACGAGCATTCCCCGAGCCTATCATGAACTGCTTATCCAGTTGAAATCCTGGATAGGCAAGCAAACCCTGGGTATTTGCGGTGATCCCTGCTTCAGGAGCAAAGGTTGCATCACTCCCAAAGAGGATATGAGAAGGCTCGGCCACAGCCTGTAAGGTAGGGAGGGGCAGCGCACTGCCGGAGATCGCAGTATCATAATAGAGCGACTGGATCACTGTGAGCACGTCTTGCTCTGCATGAGGAAAAGGTGTCGATGCTTGCATATTCCTTATTGCCCCAAACATCGAACTAATACGGTAGGCTAGGTAGGGCAGAGTGCCGCCTGCGTGTGCAAGTATCCAGCGAATCTCCGGATACCGTTCGAGCTTGCCGGTCGTCAGGAGAAGCGTTATGGCTCGTGTGGTCTCAAACGGATAGTCAAAGAGCGCGGGAATGGCTCGTTGAGGAGATGTCCCTGCTGGCGGCTCCGCTGGATGCAAAAAGACCACGGCGTGGCGTCTGTTCAACGAGTTGAACAGGTCATCAGCACCCTCATCTGAAAGATAGAAACCGCGATAATTGCTGAGCAAACCAATCCCGTCAAGCTTCAAGGTATCCAGCGCGTAGATAACCTCCTCGGTTGCTGCCTGAATATTGGGCAGAGGGAGTACTCCGAAGGCTCCATACTGTCTGGGAAACTGCGTGATCAGCTCCGCCACGAACTCGTTATATCTTCGTGCCAGCTTGGTAGCCAACGCCTGATCCCCAAAAAACACACCAGGGTCGGAGAGAGAAAGAATTGCCGTTGCAATTCCCTGACGCTCCATCAGTTCGCCATCGCTTTCGACACTCCAGGTGGGAAGGTGCATATATAGATCAGGATAGTTTTGCGTCACGGCCTCTCGATACCAGGGCGGAACGACATGGTGATGGACATCAATAAAGCCTGATTGAGCGATAGTCATTATGGGCTCCCTGCCGTAACGCCGAATAGCAAGAATCAACGTTGGCCAGAGGTATGAGGAATCAGTGGTCGGGGAGACAGGATTCGAACCTGCGACCCCCGCGTCCCAAACGCGGTGCGCTACCAACTGCGCTACTCCCCGATGGCGCGAAGTATAGCGGATGGCCTGGGTCGCGTCAAGCTCCTCACAACGCATGCCGGGCTAATGCAACGTCGCGCCCGCCCTTAAACCCTCGCCCCATCGTGGGAGAGGGTGGTCGCCGCAGCGACCGGGTGAGGGGGCGACACTCAAGACGTTGCATTTGCCCCGAAGGCAGTCCACTGACTATCATTTCGGAGCGTCGAGCGCCGGATTTTGATCAAAGAACCCATTCGGCCTTAAGGCAAACCCGATGGTGTCCGTCGTCATCACCGGATATTCCTCCACGGTCGGCACGTGCGTGAAGCCGGTCGTGTACCACACAACCAGGTCGTGCCCGTCAACGCTCTCATGCCCTGCGATATACTTTGGCAATCCCTCGCCCGGCTTGCCCTGGTTCGGGTAATTACCGGCCGCATAGAGTTCGCCATCTCGATATTGGGTGACCCACATCGGCTGCTGGGCAAACTGGGCGTGCTGGAGCGGCGGATAGTTTGGCTGGGACAACGGGACAGCTGTGTCGAGTGGCTCAAGCGCATAGCCGGTTGGCATGCCGAGCGCGTTCTTTTGCGTCGTGCTTTCGATCGTCCACCGCCTCGTGCCCTCAAGGTTGCGGAATCCCTCGCTCCCGACCACAGTTTTATCGGTGACAAAAGCGTTCCCCAAGCTGCTCGGAGTTGTGTGCGTATTCTCCTCGACAAGGCGGCTCGCCGTCCCATCGACATCGAAGTCAATGCGGAAATTGAAAAAATGTTGATGGGACGGCGCGGCGATCTCCTTCGCAACCGAGGTCCCATACTTGTCGCCAGCCTCAACCGTCTGCACACCCTGATTAAGCGTTGTACCGGTCGCTCCGACCTTTACGTCAATGCCGCCGTCCATACGGAAGATATAGGACATCGAGTACGTATAGTTTCCGATGACATAGGTCGTGACAACGACGAGCTCGCGTCCGAAGCGCGCGTCACGGGCCAGCGTCGTCGGATCGCTGCGATCCCAGAGCGAGCCGGCATCGCGTTCATACATTGCTACCGCATGCGGCAGCGCGACCGCACTTCCTGTGTCAGCCGCGGCCGCTGTATCGAAAAAGACGGCGTTGGCTGGCACATCAAGGTTCGCCTTTAAGTGCTCGGCGTACTGGCCGAGATTATACTCGCCCACATCGAGCGCGGCGCGCCACGCCCAGGTCGAGTCAGGCAATGCATACGGAACGTAAATTTCGGCGAGAGCCATACGATAAATAATCGGTCGTACGCCGCCCGGCTGCTCGTACCCGATCTGGTACAGGACCAGTCCCTCACGCGGCGTAAAGCCGATACGAAAGTGCCACTTTTGCCAGGTGACCGCCTGGCCGTCGATCTGGAAGCTCGGCCCATCTGGCTGTGTGACCACCAACGGCTTAAGGCCGGTGCGGGTTGTCCTGGCGCTGCCGGAGACGGTCTTGTTGACAGGCCGGATACCTGTGTCAACGAAATCAACGACCGTGAGTTTGTTCATGTCAGCGGTCACGACCACCCCTTCGATCGGTCGGTCGTAGGGATTTGGCAGTGCGCCGCGATAAAACGAGAGCGCACGCAAGAGTCTCGTCGCCGGCTCGACGCCGGGCAATTTCAAATCGCCCGGTGCCCAGACATCGAGATAAACATCGTTGGGATTGATGCCGCGGTCGCGCATGGCTTTCTGCCAACGCGGGCTGCTGCGGATCACCGTATCGGCGTCGGTGTACTCGGAAGCAAAGACTGCCGGTTGAACGCCGGGTCGCTCGACCCACGAGATGAGCGTCTGCGCCCGCAAATCAACGACCGCCTCAAAAAGCTGGTTCTTGGCTCGATCAAAAACATTCGCGAACGCCTCGCGTCGGAACGGCGCACCTGGAGTCCACGCGAGGACCTCACGCTTAAGCGGCTCGTGCAACATCACGATCGGAAAGAAAGCCCCCTGCGGGAATCTGACGTCCGCCTCGATCACCTGGATGGTGGCGGTGATCTCATCTTCGCTCAACGGGTCGAGGGGATTAGTGGCTGGAGCCAAGGCCAGCGGGGCAGTGCCTCGCTGCGACCCAACGATCGACGATCCTACGCTCATCGGCCAGATGAAGATGAGGCTTGCGAGGACAGCAGTGCGGACGATGGCAAGCACGAACGATCGCTTCATACTGGCTCCTAATTGTTGAACGCCGCGAACCTCTCTAGCTTAACATGACTGGCAAGTACGCACCGCCCTTGCGCTTTACGAACAGTCCATCATCACGAATGTCGATTGCTAGCAATAGCTATGAGTGCCGCCTCCGGCGTAATCGTCTCCTCTTGTGCATCAGCGATGGCAACTGCATAACCGGCCCGTGGCGAGAGCCCAAGCGGAGCGTAGCCTGCCATGCTGGCCGCTTCGTCGCCAAACATCGCAGCGAACTGAGTCGGATACTTGGTTGCTTCTAACAGCGGCTGGATGACCTCCCGCGAGTACGCAACTTCATCGGCCCCCAGATCAGGCACCTGTACACCGGCAAAGACTGCCGCACGACCCTCCTGGAGCAGCATCTGGTGCAACGTCTTAGGTTGACCAAAAACCAAATGATAGGCCGCTCGATAGATCGTCGCCAGGACCTCAGTGTGCACCTTACCCGCCGGCCAGCTCTCACTGGTCCAAAG
>JBBRHB010000547.1:0-3981 GCA_038223355.1 Chloroflexales bacterium | reverse complement strand
TGGACCTATGTGGGTGATATTGTGGCGGGTGTTGTTGCAGCTGCCGATCAACCATTGGGCTATGAAATTGTCAATTTGGGTCGCGGGGAACCCATCCTACTCGCTGATTTTGTGCACGTGGTAGAGCACTTGGCCGGTCGCCCCGCTCGGCTCCAGTCAGCACCAATGATGGAGGCGGATGTTGCTTATACATATGCTGATATCAACAAAGCTCAACAGTTACTCGGCTACGCCCCCCACGTCTCTGTGCAGGAAGGCGTCACCCAATTCTGGCAGTGGTATCAGCAGACGATTCTTCACCAGAGCGAGAAGCGCTAAGCCGCTCAATGCCAATCGTCATAGGATTGGTCCCAACAGCTGGTCGCTAACTACCGCCAAAAAGCTGGAGACCGAGCAAACCTAGCGCTTGCGTCCCAAGCAAAACCACGACCGCCAGTGTTACCAGTGCAAAGGTGCCCCAACCGAGAATATTATACAGCCGCGTATTTTTGAGGTTGCCCGTCAACCGCTCATCATTGATCAGGAGCATGATGAACAGCAGGAAGACCGGTAGAAGGATACCGTTGAACACCTGCACGCCCACGAGGAGTGTAATCACCGGTACGTTGGGGATCAAGGCGACGCCCGCGCCAAAGAGCAGCAGAAATGTGAAGAGCCCGAAGAAGACCCGGCCGCGGCGGAAATCGAGACTGACGCCTTTCGCAAAACCAAAAGCTTCGCTGATTGAGTAGGCCGTTGCCAGCGGTAGCACGGCTGCCGACAACAGCGAAGCCCCGACCAGCCCCACGGCAAATATTGTCTTGGCCGCATTGCCTGCAATTGGTTGCAGTGCCTGGGCCGCATCTGCTGCGCTGTTGATAGCAGTCTTGCCATGTGCATGCAACGTCGCCGCTGTCGCGATAATAATGAATACAGCGACCAGGTTGGAAAAGACCTGTCCGGCATAGACATCAATACGTTCGGGACCATAATGCCGGCGCGCTAGCCCCTTCTCGACTACCGCGCTTTGCTGAAAGAGTTGTTGATAGGGCGTTAGCGTCGTGCCGATCAGCCCAACAAAGACCGTGATATAGCTGGCTGACATATGGAATTTGGGCATAACTACCCCTTTGGCGACATCACTCCAATGGGGATGGGCGAGCAATGCTGCCACTGGGTAGGCAAAAAAGACCAGCGTCATAACGAGGAAAATCTTTTCCACCCGGTTGTAGCTCCCGACGACGACCAAAAACCACACTAGGGCTGCCGCCACCGGGACAGCTATATATTTGCTGACGTTCAGCAGTTCCATTCCCGAGCCGATTCCAACAAATTCGCTCACGATCAGGCCACCATTGGCCAGGAGCACCACGATGATCGCAAAAAGCGCCCACGAGAGGCCGAAGCGCTCCCGGATCAAATCCAAAAGCCCTCGCCCGGTGGCTGCACCCAAACGCGCGCTCATTTCTTGCACGACGGCCAGCGAGACCGTCAAAATGACGATCAGCCACAAGAGGTCATAGCCGAACTGCGCGCCGGCGGAGCTATAGCTGGCGATCGCGCCGCCGTCGTTGCCGGTAGCCCCGGCCACGATGCCGGGACCCAAGGGCGCTAGCCAACGTAACGCACCGGTGGGGGGACGGCGCAGCCCACGCAGGCGAATACTTCGTCCGCGCAATGTAAGGCGTAAGCCGGCGCTACCGGATTGCCGGCGCTGCAATACACTGGGAGGAGGCTGCAGATCACTGACGGCTTCAAGACCTTGTGGGGTCGGCGGTGTACTCATCGCGCTAGCGTCACTTTCACGAGAAAACACGCGGTAGGCGACGGCTTCCGCCCAATGCTAGCTGAGCGATGGCCGCATCAATGGTGACGGTACCGACGATTCGGCCATGTTGCCCAACGACCGGTAGCGCGGCAAGATCGCTCTCGATCACACGTTGGGCAGCCACGGCTGCCGGCTCAAGCGGTTGGATCGTGATCAAGTAGGGGTTCAGGATGCTTTCTATACACTCGTCGTCCGAGGCCGTGAGGAGTGTACGAATCGTAATGACCCCGCAGAGCCGCCGCGCTTCTACGTCGTCAACGACGTATATGAATAAAATAAAATCCGGCCGCTTGAGCAGAGGTTGTAACGCCTGCCGTGCCTCGGCAACCGACAAAGTTCTGGCGACGATGAGGACATCATTGGTCATAATCCCGCCGGCCGTGTCACTCGGGTAGCGCAAGAGATCGATAATTGGGTTCATACGCTCAAGGGGTAGCTGTTCGAGAAAACGCTTGGCTTCGGCTGGCTCCAACACTCCCAACAGGTCGGCTGCCCGATCCGGTGCCATATTGGCGAGGAACCGAACTGCTAGCTGCTCGTCAAGCTCTTCAAAAACTTGTAGCTGGCGCTCGGGTGATAACGACTCAAGCGTGTCTGTCGCAATCGCATCCGGTAGCAAGTGGAGCAACTCGGCGGCGTGAAGGTATGGTAAAGCATCACTCAGATTAGCGATTTCACCTGGTGGTAGGCGCTCAATGCGCCGGTAATACTTTGCTCCTGCGAGAGGTGCTCGGGGATCGCCACGCAAAAACTCGATGTATTTCCAGTCATAGATGTCACTGCGACCGGCAAACCGGCCGCGTGTCAAGCGCCGCAATACGCCCCACGCGCTTGTATCAGCCCCTATGAGACGTAGGCTACCATCCTCATCGGCTAGTGACAGATCATTGGCGCGCGTCGCCCGCCGATTAAGCAGATCAAGGACCATAGCATCCAAGATGTCGCGCTTAAGCAACAGTAACTGCCCTAGCTCCTCATCCGATGTAGGCTCAGCAGCTTCCAGGTCTTGGACCCCGATACACCGTTCTACACGATCCACACGGTCGATCATGCTCCAAGGCAGCCGCATCACCTGTTTTTCGCGCGTCCGAAAGAGAATCGACTCGACTGCCGGATAGTCAGCATCGCCAAGCTCGATCGCGATATCCAGAAGTTTTACCCGCTGCCCGCGCGTATCAACGACAGCAAAGCGGCGGAGTTGCGAGTGCGTCAACATTGTGTAGTACTTCCGATGGTGGAGAGATGTGTGCCTTACCTAGCGGTTCTCAGTTTGGCAAGTCATATGCCACCATCCGATGCTACGAGATAAGCTGCCGGTATCGTAATGATGCATTAATGTCGTGAAAGGTGACGAGAATGCTCACCTTGCACGTCAACCACGGCGCCATAGTGGGGTCACAGGGTGATGATGTGATCTGGTGGATTTGGTGCTAAGGCCGCATACAAATCTGGGAAGCAACCGACATGGACGCCCGCAACAGTACCTACGGCTCGATATGCCCCGCTCTCCCCTTCGGCCAATCCGCGCTCCAGTGCGCACTGGTCACACAGCATAAGCAGGATCCCAAGTTGCTGAGCAACGACTGCTAGCCGCTCGCCCAGCGGATCGCCCTTGCGCAAGGCGTAGGTATTATCGTCAAAGAAGAACATGCCCACAACGTCCGCCCCATGCCGTCGGGCTTCGAGCTGTGGCAGAATCATTTTGCCAAGCTTATAGCTAACATTGTGACCGCCGGTGGCGAAGATATACGCGATCTTCATGCTGGACTCCTTATTACAAAGCACGGCAGTTTAGCATAAGCCTCAGTGTCACGATCTGCTCATCATCGATGCCACTCTTTTCATTAAGAAAGGTATAAAGATCCTATAGTGCTCTAGGACCGTTGGCCCTATTCCGAACCTACGCCCGGTGGTATTCTTCTTGCATATTAGTCATACATGCAATGATGCTAAGGGGAAGGCAATGAGTACAGCAGCCATCGGATACACAGTGTGGCCTACGCAAAAGGCATATAGCAAGCGGTATATTGAGTTAGAGCGGAAGGCTGATACGCTCGTTCGTGGTGCCCTATGCCTGAACCTTCGGGACCGCATCGAAGCCGCGGATCCGGTGGACTGGGAAGCTGGTACTCTGCTTCTTGAAAGTGACAATCCCGGCGTCCAGCGCTTAGGAA
>JBBRHB010000546.1:0-3985 GCA_038223355.1 Chloroflexales bacterium | reverse complement strand
TCGGAGGTAGTACCAATTCAAGCTGCTGGAGCATGAATGCCAGCAGGTGCTCCCAACTCTCGAAGACGAAATAGCGCATCAACGTGCGGATGTCATTGAAGAAGGTTTGGCGTGCGCCCAGCACTCCTCGCAGCAGTTGGTACGTGGTATCCACGAGCGCAAAGATGGTGTATGGAACAAAAAGGTGAGCAGATTGAGCGTCACGAGCACGGGTGCCAGATGCTGGGTGCCATGGCCGAAGTTGTGCTCAAGATGGTAGCCTTGGCTGCTCCGCCCGCAATGGGAGCGTGTTGGCATAGCGGTAGCTCCAGATTTCACCAAACCGTCCATTCCAGTGCCGTTCATGCACCATGGCGAGTTGCTCCGCTTGCGCGAGGTATTCAACCCAGCCATACAAGGTGGGGTGTGACTCGCGCTTACACACGAGGATAAAGCTCCAGTGCTGCTCGACGACGAGCGCACAGAAGGGCTGGTGACAGAACAAATCATCACCGAGCACGGTCACATTGGTAAATGGGAGTTGTGGTGCCTGCCGCCGGACCCAGCGCTTGGCGGCTTCCTGTTCACAATCCTGCTTGGTGTGCCCATCTTGCGGGGTCATGAACTCCGGTTCCAAGACCAGCTGTACTGGCTACTTCGTTCATCCGCGTAAAATAAAGACACGTATCACGGTATAAAAAGCTTGGATGAGGTAAGTAGCCACCACAGGTCGAGATGGTGGGCCACGTGCCAGACCGCGTGACGACCGATGGCCATGACGCCTATCCCCGTGCGATCCGCGAAACGTTGAGCGAGGACATCGTGCACCGAATGAGCCCGTATCTCAACAATCGACTTGAACAAGATCACCGGGGTATCAAACAGCGTTATTCCCCGATGCGAGGTTTCGGGAATCGCGAGGCGGCCTCTCGCTTTTGCCGGGGCTTTGATGAGCAGCGGCAGTATTTTCGTCTGCGGACTGCGATGGGCCAGCCGGTGCCGCTGTTAGCTGAGCAACGACGGGAGTACTGCGCCCGGTTTCAGACGCTGATGATTGAGCTGACCGCCTGATCCGCAACACCCGAGGGCCAAACACTTCCACCGCTGCTTTTGTCACTTTCTGCGAACCGATTCCTCACACATTGGTAACTATAGCATACCGGCGACGAGCACGACGGTCGGACGAAACAGGTTGCACATGGACAAACTCCTCCCTAACGAACTATTCCTTCTTTACTCCTTGCCGGTGCTCGGCTACGCCTTAACAGCCATCGTAGTCAGCATCCGCACAGCAATCGTCCAGGCCAACACGTGCATCACTGCCAGCGCTGCAACCGCCGCCACTGTAGTACCCGGCATGGCCTGCGATACCAGGAGCAAGATATCCGGCAAAAATGAAACCACAAGGACGCCGAGTGCCACCCGCTTGAAGAGCGTGATGGGCCGCGATGCGAAACGGCCAATCAGCGCAAAGACGATCACGGCTCCCAGCACGCCGATCAGCGTAAAGGCGATAGGTGGTCCCCAACTGAGCGGTGGAAAGTCTCCGACATTCAGGAGTGTGGCCGCCAATGTTCGTACAATGGCCGTACCGATGAGTGCGGTGAGGATGGTGAGCGGTCCTACCCACGCAAGGCGACCGAAGGCTACGTGTTGCGGTTGAACGGCAATGGGCGCGGCTGCGTATGTTGTTGCCATGACTTCCTCCTTTGAACCTACAACGAGCGTAGCAGGCAGATGTTAGGAAGTTGTTCAGAACTCATGTGGAACCTATAGGGCTTCGGCATTTTGCCCGCCTCTCGCCCCGACCTTTATCCCGCAGAACAATGATTTGTTAAGTTAAGGACTGGTTTACCCAACAGCGGCATATGCCCGAACGGACAACCTGTCGCGAAGTAACTGCGCTCATGCCCGCTGGCTGCGGTATGCTAGCATCACCCTGCAGGGTGTGACGACCGAGAAGACAGTGGTGCCCTATGCCCGTCCAACAGCGTGGTCTCGGAGGTGGAGCGATCCCATCAGTGGTGACGCCCAGGCGATCCCGTTTAGGAGAATGCTGCGTTCGCCCCCTCCGCACCTGCAGAGCATCAGCCGTTTGCTTGAAGGAGCTTTGCCGCTATGCCACGCTCATCTCGCACTCCCGCCCTCCCGGCCGCCTTACAACATGTCAACCTCAATGCTGCTGGTATGACGTTGACGCCACCGCCCACTTCGTTGCTGTCCCACCCGACCGTGACGCCGTCAACGTCCGTCAGTTCGCCACCTTCACCGCTGATTTGCACCAACTCGCCGATTGGTTGGAACACTGTGACGTGGAGACGGTCGTGATGGAGTCCACGGGCGTCTATTGAATTCCGCTCTTCGAGCTGTTAGAGGAGCGCGGACTAACCGTGCTCCTGGTCGACGCTCGGAAAGTGAAGAACGTGAGCGGGCGAAAGTCCGATGTGCTCGATTGCCAATGGCTGCAGCAACTCCATACCTATGGCTTACTTCAGGGTGCCTTTCGACCGGTTGACCAGATCGTCGTCCTCCGGAGCTACCTGCGCCAACGCGCCATGCTTATTCGTGCTGCCAGTGCCCACATCCAGCATATGCAGAAGGCCCTCCAACAAATGAATGTGTTGCTCCATCACGTCGTCGCTGACATTACTGGCATGACAGGGATGGCGATTATTCGGGCGATCCTTGCCGGCGAACGGGACCCTCATGTTCTTGCTGCATGCCGGAATGCACGATGTAAGCAGAGCGCCGAGGTCATCGCCAAGAGCTTGGTGGGAACGTATCGCGAGGAGCATCTCTTTGCATTGCCGCAAGCCGTCACCTTATATGACACCTACCAGCTGCAAATTCTGGCCTGCGACCAACGCATCGAACAGTATGTAGCGAGCCGGGGTAAGGCGACCGATGACCTCCCGCCACCGACGGGTAAGCCTCAGAAAACACCCACGCACAACCAGCTGCGCTTTGATGCCCGCACCTATCTGTTCCAACTCACAGGCGTGGACCTCACGCGTATCGATGGGATTGATGCCGTCACGGCACTCACCGTGCTGGGGGAAATTGGCACGGATATGAGCCGGTGGAAGAGCGTGAAGCACTTCACCTCGTGGCTGGGTCTGTGTCCGGGGACCAAGATCTCGGGCGGTCGCGTGCTCGGTACGAAGTCGAAGCCAACCGCCAATCGTGCAGCGGCGGCGCTGCGCCTGGCCGCGACCAGCCTGTATCGCAGTCGCAGTGCATTGGGTGCCTATCTGCGGCGGATGACGGCCAGATTGGGGAAGCCGCAGGCCGTGACCGCAACGGCGCACAAACTGGCGCGGCTGGTCTATAGTATGTTGACGCATGGCACGGAGTACGTCGATGCGGGACAAGACTATTATGAACAGCAGCACAAAGAACGGGTCGTCCGCAACCTGACACGCCGAGCGAAAGAACTGGGCTTTCTCCTCGTTTCCGACAGCCCGGAGACGGCTGTTACATGAGAGTGTCAAGCCGCGGGAGAACCACAATTAGTCTACCGTACACAATCGGAGGCAAGCGAATTGCATGAGACCCCGTTTGATGGCAAAAGAGCAACGATACGTGCCACTCATCTGCTCCTCCAGACTGAAAGGTCACGAAGCATGGAAGAGCATACCGGAGCTGCCACGTATCGCTACTCGAGCTGATAGTTTCTGTACGGTAGTCAGGCCAGTGACGGTGAGCAGCGCGGGACGGCCCACGCGGTCGCGCGTACGTCCGTCTGGTACGGCTGCCCCGATCAGGCCCAGACGAAGCTGGCGTGCGGCGATGATTCGTGCGTCAGCCAGCCATAGTATGGATAGAAGACGTATACGGGCACACCTTGCTGTCCAATCCATACGCGCCTGGAGGCGCACCAGAGCACGGAATCACACCTGCAAGAGGCCTGTTTTTCGGACAATGAGGTATACCCAATTCCGTCTTAAATCCGTTGGCGATGCATGCTGAGGAGGATATCGCGTTGCCGATCAAGCTGCGGTACGTC
>JBBRHB010000545.1:0-3990 GCA_038223355.1 Chloroflexales bacterium | reverse complement strand
ATGTCGCACTTGAAGTGAAAGATGGTACGCGGCTGGTATGTGCCAATGATACCTGGGTCGCGCTGGTTCCTTTTTGGGCGGTCTGGCCATTTGAAACATTAGTCGTGAGTCGTCAGCCGGTCACCGCTCTGCCCCAACTTGATCAGGGACAGCGTAGCGGACTGGCCGACATTCTCAAGCGGGTAACGACGCGTTATGACAACCTCTTTGGCATCTCGTTTCCATATTCGATGGGCTTTCATCAGGCACCGACAGATGGCAAGGAGCATCCGGAATGGCACCTGCATGCACATTTTTACCCGCCGCTGCTCCGGTCGGCCACAGTCCGCAAATTTATGGTTGGCTTTGAACTCCTGGCCGAACCGCAGCGTGATATCACCGCCGAATCAGCTGCCGAACGGCTACGCGAGCAGTCCGAAGAGCATTGGGCCACGCAGCCGGCTGCACCTGCTACGGAGCACCAAGGAGCATAATGAATCGATTACCTGGAGGGGCAGCTGGCGACTTCCTGTGGGCAACGGGTATCGAAGATACATTTGTGCCTCAGGCGCGGCCGGGATACCGGGCGCTGGACGAGTATGAGTTGATGGGGCACTACGAGCACTGGCGCGAAGATCTGCAGCTGACGCGGGAGCTTGGAGTTAGAGGAGTACGCTGGGGCATACCATGGTACCGGATCGAGACCGCGCCGGGCCAGTTCGACTGGCGTTGGACTGATGAAGTGCTGCCTTATCTCGTCCAGGAGCTAGGCATCACGCCGATTATCGACTTGATGCATTATGGCTGTCCTTTCTGGCTACACCGAGAGTTCGCCAGCGAGGATTATCCGCAGGCCGTCGCCCGATACGCAGCGGCCTTCGCGGCACGCTACTACAGCGTTGTCCACTGGTATACGCCGCTGAACGAGCCACTGATCAACGCATTGATGTGCGGCAAGCGTGGCCAATGGCCACCCTATCTACGCGGCGAGGCGGGCTATCTGCGGATCATGCTGCAACTGGTCAAAGGCATTCGTGGAACGGTTACTGCCATCAAGGAAATAGACCCGCAGGCACTGATGGTGCATGTCGAAGCAACTGGCCTCAGCCGTGCGACACGAGCGGACCTCGAAGTCGTCGCGGCGGAAGAACAACGGCGGGGCTATCTAAGCTATGATCTGCTCACTGGCAGAGTAACACCCGACCATCCGCTCTTTACTTGGCTTGTACGAAACGGGGTCAGAGCCGACGATTTGGTCGAATTTGTACGTTCACCGATCGCGCTTGATGTATTAGGCCTCAATTTCTACCCACAGTGGTCAACAAAGCAGATCGAGGTTAATGCGAAGGGACGCTTGCTGTATCGCACGACGGAGGAGGATGGAGCGGGGTTTGCGACCCTCATTCGCGATTATTATGAGCGTTACAATGTTCCGGTAATGATTACGGAAACCAGTGCGAAGGGCTCGGTAGCAACACGCTCGCAGTGGCTCACAGCCTCGCTGGCAGCGATCAAGGAACTGCGTGGGCAAGGGGTGCCGGTGCTAGGCTATACTTGGTTCCCTTTGTTCACGATGATTGATTGGCGCTACCGCACGGGACGGGCACCACTGGAAAACTACCGAATCGAACTGGGACTATACACGCTTAATAGGGAGAGCGCAGAGCGACGCTGGCAAGCAACACCGCTGGTTCAGCAATTTATCTCGCATATCAATAATCCGGTTGAGGCGGTTGGGGTATTAAAGGGGTTCGGCACTGAGCTTGCTATGATGCAGTAAATGGGCTGTCGCGAGATATGAGGAGCGGGATGAAGAAGATTTTGGTGGTCGAGGACGAGCCGGCGATTGCTGAAGTTCTGCTGGGGATTTTAGAAGACGCCGGCTACCACGTCGATTTGGCTATCAACGGTCAAGCTTGTCTCGAATGCCTAGCGGCGGTTCAGCCCGACTTAATCCTGTCCGACCTCGCGATGCCTTTGCTCGATGGACGAGGTCTGTATCGAGCACTCCGCGCTCAGGCTGCCTACGCATCGATTCCCTTTGTAATTATGACGGCAGCACTGTTACGACCGGAGGCCAGTGATGATATATATGACGGTGTAGTCACCAAGCCATTCATGCTACAAGCGCTCTTAAATACTATTGCGCGCTGCTTGGTTCAAAACATTATCTGAACAACTGGAGTGGAGCGACCACGGCTTGCCGAAGGTGACATGGAGCCGCGGCCGGCTGTTCAGACGATCAGATCAACGTCTTGCAGGCATAGGTTGCGTCGGACGGCTTCGGCGTAAACATCGCTTTCGAACTTTGCGGCAAGGCGCGCTTTTTCATCGCGGCACATCTCCACCAATCCTTCGATTTGTTCATCGGTGTAGCTTTGCCAATCGAGTGTTGTTACACGGTGTGGTGCGGTGGGTATAGCCGGGCTGGCATAACGAAGCAGGTTGTCGTACTGATGGTACTCACGACGCTGGGTCATATGTACAAAGGCTTCAATTCCAAGCCGATCAACTTTTAGTGCTGGCATAAACGCTCCTTATGAGATGTACTAGCGCTAATTCAAGCATACTCCAAGAATGGTGCTCATGGGCATCGAACGGTCCTGTTTTGTCGGAGCCATTTGCTGAGGGAGCAACTTGCCCATCGTTACCGGTGGGAGCGCGCCGTTTCTGGATCGACTCCCGGCTCTGTTAGCACAGCCCTGTACACAGCTTCGGTCTGATTAAACACGTCAGCGCTGGTAAATCGCGTCAGAAACGCAAGCCGCCCAGCCTGACCCATTGAGCGCCGTAATCGGCCGTCAGCCAGCAGACGGCGCAGTGCGAGCGTAAGGGCTTGGAGATCGCCACCGGGTACCAACAAGCCCGTTACCCCATCCTCGACGAGTTCCGGTATGCCGCCAACTGACGAAGCAATGACCGGTAGCCCCGCGCGCATCGCTTCGAGGATACTTATAGGGAGGCCCTCGTAGCGTGAAGCAAGGACAAAGAGCTGTGCTTGCTCTAGTAAGGCAGGTACATCTTCACGGTCACCTAGAAAGTGGACGTTGGCGGCGATAGCGAGCTGCTGCGCCAGAGCTTGCATGGCCGCAAGCCCGGGACCACTGCCTATCAATTGTAGGTGGGTATCGGTATGTCGGGTCAGCGCGAACGCCCGCAACAGCAACGCTTGATCTTTCGGCTCTTGGAAGCGAGCAGTCATGACGATTGTGACAGCTGCACGGCTTGGCTCGGCAACCGAATCAGCTGGGCTCAACCCGTTGGGGATATAGTATAAAGGGCATCGGCGTCCTAGGCGGTAACGCTGGGCAAGCTGCAGGTCGTGACGGGAGACACAGATGATGGCATCCCCGAAGGGTGCAGATAGCCATTCGCTGAGCCATACCAGCAGACGGCGCAGTAGCGGCACGCCAGGTTTGAAGCCCCAGCCATGAGCGGTATAGATGACCGGTATATGGGTAAGCTGCGCAGCAAGACGACCAAGCAGCCCCGCCTTGGAACTGTGTACATGAACCAGGGCGGGACGAAGTGCACAGATCACGTTGATACACTCCTTCAGTGCTTGGAGGTCACTCCGCAGACTCACAGCACGTCCCAGACTCGGCACAAGAAAGACACGCACGCCACGGGACAAGGCAGCCTCGGTTAATGGTCCAGTCGCACTGGTTGCAAGACAAAGCTCTCGCTCTCCGCCAGCGCGATCTAGCAACTGAAGCAGGTGGGTTTGGGCACCACCAAATTCCGATAAGGTGATTATGTAGAGAATCCGTTCAGGCACGGAGGCTATGCCGTGTGAGGAGCTCGCAATACAATGCTTCCCAACGATCGACAACCTGGGGCAGGGCGTAGTGCTTTATAACATGGTCGCGCCCTGCCTGACCCAGCCGGCGACGTGCAACTGCAGGCAAGGCTGTGACGCGAGCCATGGCACCAGCGAGTGACGCCGGATCATGCGGTGGCGTTAGTTCGCCGCCAGCCGGGGCGACGGCCTCGCGATTGCCGCCGACATCG
>JBBRHB010000544.1:0-3991 GCA_038223355.1 Chloroflexales bacterium | reverse complement strand
CGACGCCATCGATGAGTTAGCCCCAAACGCTGACATTGTGCTCATTGATACCGCGGGGTTTGGCAATCGGGCGGCTTTGCTTGCAATCGCCGCAGCAGACGCGGTCCTCGTCCCCTGTACCCCAAGTCGATCTGATATCGAGCAGGCTACAAAAACATTGCAGCTTATTGAGGGGGCTGCTCGGGCCGCTCGGCGGGCAATCCCCGCAAGAGTGGTCCCATCCCGCATCAAGGTCACAACTGCGGTCTCAAAGCACGCCCTGGCAGAGCTTGATGCTGGCGAGCTACCCCGCACGATGACCGCAATCGGAGATCGGGTCGCGTTCGCCGAGATGACCTTTTCAGGCCGAGTGCCGAACGGAACCACGGATGCGGGGCAGGAGATCGCCGACCTCATCGCTGAGCTTCGCGAAATCGGTTGGCTGCCAAACAAGCGCCTTCCTTCCATAATAGATACCTAGCCACTATATAGTAGCAGCTAGCAACTAGCGAGGCGTTTAGGTGTCTGCAAAAGGTCTCAAATCAGCTGTTGCTCGACCCTCAGCACGAGAGTCTCTCGCTGCGGCAAATGCGGTTGCGCAGGAAGCTGGACTACCGCCAGCATCTCTATCTCCGGTCACACAGGCCCACTCTGCGGCCAGTGCATCGGACGACCATGCCGAGCTGCTCCAGGTCAATATACGAGTCCGCCGAGCGCTGGGTGATCAGCTTGCTGATCGAGCACGAGCCGAGGGAACAAGTCAAAAAGTGCTGGTATGTCGCGCGCTCGCGCGAGCGGGGTTCGACGTGCATCCTGACGATCTTAAGGCAACACCAGCACCTCGGCGTCGAGGTAGTGGCAAGCTAGCTGCTAGCGCATAGCACATAGCCCGTCACTAGAGTACGAACCGATTACGAGCTTTCTCAGAGAGTTAGCTTGTCAGTGCAGCCAAGTGCACGCTCTATTCGTACTCTGGTGACGCTTTAAATCGCGTAACCAAGGTTATCCACATGCAGGTTCGTACCTTGGTTACGGTGATTCGTACTCTGGTGACGGCAAACGGAGTCGTCCACCGTACTCTGGTGACGCATCCTAATAGAGAACTAATAATCTCCTAAACTCGTCAGCAGAGTACGAACTTCACCAGGGGATAATTCGGTCGATGAGGGACGCGTCAGTAGGGTACGAATTGCATGAAGCGGCTCACACCGGCACGTTCGTCACATGATCGACTCTAACACTGTCTTGACCGTGCCTGTGGGAGCAGAGGATGCTTTGGAAGGACGACTTCGAAGCCAGCTTGAGACCTTGGGGTTCAATCAGGCTCTTGGACTAGCGACGACCATCCTCGACAGACGATGCGTTGAAGCCGCCCACAGTGTCCTCTCAGACGAAGAAGCGGCTCCGGGATACATCCACGCAGGCTTCGCCATGACGGCCTTGCCCCATAAACGTACAGACGCTATCGAATGGGTGCGTGACAGCGCTGACATACGACTACGTATCGAAAGCGGTAAAAGCCACGACGGAACAGCCGTGGGAATACCCTTTGGCTATGTCGCACGTCTAATACTCTTGTATTTGCAAACACAGGCAATAAAGACGCGATCGCGCGAGGTGGAACTAGGCCGATCTATGCACAGTTGGCTTAAGGCCATGGGTCTCAATAGTGGCGGCAAAGGCTATGAAGCGGTACGCGAACAAAGCCGCCGCCTCAGTCTTTGTCGCCTTACGTTTTACCGGATCGCAGATGGTGGTGAGGCGGTAATGAATGGCAGCTTTGTTCGAGAAGCCATTCTTCCTAGCCGCGACACAGGTAGTCAGCTCTCGCTTTGGCGCGAAACTGTCGTGCTGGACGAAGTCTTCTATGAATCACTTGTTCGCCATCCACTTCCCGTCCGCGAGAGTGCTATCAAAGCCATGTCTGGGCGTAGCATGGCAATCGACTTGTACATCTGGCTCGCATACCGGCTTCATCATCTAACTCGCGCCACCCGTGTTCCATGGCCAGCGGTGTACAGGCAATTCGGTGCAGGATTTGCCTTACAAAGGCAATTCAAGGTTCATGCGCGTGAAGCCCTCGCGCTGGCTTTGGCGGCATACCCAGAGGCCCAGGTGAAGGTGGATGACGAAGCATTGACATTGCTGCCCTCGCCAGCCCCTATTCCGGAACGATCACGCTCAGTAAGCTTACAAACAGCCCGACTTACCCAACATAGATAATAGCACGTAGCTGCTACCTACTATCAACTCTACTTGTGCAGCAGATCGCTTCCAGTCACTGGTCGTATGTTCAGCTCGGAAGAGGCTTTGAGAAGCAGCTCAGAGGTGGTCGTGACGCTCTGTGGGACGGTGCAAATGGTCCAGACACGCAGGCGGTAGAAGCTGGACTGCAAGTCAGCTCCCAGCACAAGGTAGGCGTTCGCGTCCATTGCTACTAGTATGGCTGACCAGAATAGAACGCTGGTTAAGCCTACGGCACGCGGTGCAGCGCCTGCGGCTCGGCCCGATGGCCGAGACGGGCGCGTTCGCGCTCGGCCGCTAACACGTCGATCAGCTTGCGTATTTCCGCCTTGACCGAGGCCAGGCCGACCATGCCCTCCAATTCGGCCAGGGCACGGTCCAGCGAGCGTGAGTTGCGCAGGATCGGCGCCACGGCCGGGGCAGGGGAGTCTTGCTCCCGGTCCTGCTGGTGTGGCTTGGGCGGCGGGCGGTTGAATACCGGCCCGCGCTGTCCCGGCATGGCGGTGCGCCACAGGCGCCAGCCGGTCACGCTGGTGCAGGCTAGGAACAGCGTGCCGGCGAAGTCGGTCAGCAGCGCCCAGGCGATATACCCGGCCACCAGCACGCCCAGGACGCGGAACAGGGACTACTGCATGGTTAGTCCGCCGCGTCTCGATCGTCGCGATGGAAGCGGTTGGCGCCGACCAGCACCCGGCCAACGGCCGGGGTGGTCTGCAGCACGGTGAGCGGGATTTGCAGGAAGGCGGTGGTCTTGCCGAGCGCCAGGTCGCCGGTGCGCATGGCCGGCAGGACGCCTTCGGCGCCGCCGGAGACCAGGTCGGCATAGGCGGCGGTGGACAGCCAGCGCGCATCGCGCTGGGCATTGGTATAGATGCCGGAGAAAGTTTCGGCGACTACGTCCTTGAGGGTGCCGGCGAGATCGCGCGCCATGCTGGAGGTGGACTCTTCGTGAATGACGCCGAGCAGCTCCTTCATCTGCTTTTCCGGCGTGACCAGCCGGCGCTGGAGGGTGCGGAGCGTCTTGCGCTCCGGCGGCAGGGTCGGGTCCCACAGCAGGTCGGCGAGCAGGCAGGCGATGAGGTCCTGGCCGCTGCCCTTGAAGAACTCGCCGCTGCCGGACGTGCCCGGGCGAACCTCGCCGGTGATCCAGCCGACCACGGCGGCGACGTGGCTCTCCGCGAGTGGGGAGGCGGTGTCGATCCAGTCCAGCACGTTGACGCCGACGGTCTTGGCCGTGGCCGGATCGAGCACGACGACATTGTGCGTCATGGTCTGGCGGCGATACTCGGCCACCATGGGGCCGATCTCTTGCGAGGGATCGAGCACGATGGCGGAGCCGGTCCAGGTCAGCATGGTGGGCACGCCGACCGAGGTGGTCTTCAGGCCGCCGGAGCCGGCCAGCACGAGGGCGTGGGTGGGACCGGTGCGGCAGGGATCGATCAGCAGTGGGCTGGTGCCGCCATGGCCCCAGGTACGCCGGTCCTCCGGCTTGAAGCCATGCTTGCCGGCGCTGCGGTCCTGGTCCACCCGGTAGGCCTCGCCGACGACGATGCCGCCGTAGGTTGGGTCCGGACCGGGGAACAGCCTTTGCGCGTCGCGCATGGACAGCCAAGCGGCATGACCGAAATTGTCGGAGCGACCGCGCAGCAGCAGAGGCGTGTTACGGGTGCCGACTGGGAAGGGGCGGGTCAGCGCGACGATGCCGGCGACCACCAGCAAAATGCCGAACAAGCCGGCCGCGACGATCGAGGCGTTGGCGTTCCCCAGC
>JBBRHB010000543.1:0-3995 GCA_038223355.1 Chloroflexales bacterium | reverse complement strand
TGCAGCAACGCCGCCCGATCTTGCCGGCGTTTCCCTGGGCGATGTGCTCCTACAGGTTCACCGTTCGTATTTGAAACAGCTGGACGCCCTGTGGGCAGCTGGCATTAACATCAAAGGCATGGCTCATCTAACGGGCGGCGGACTGATCAATAACCTGCCGCGCGTCTTACCCGCCGGCCTGGGTGCTACAATTCACACTGGCAGCTGGTCTGTTCCACCGATCTTTCCTTTCCTGCTCCAATACGCACAGCTTAACCAGACCGAAAGCTACCGCACCTTCAATATGGGCATCGGCATGACCCTGATCGTCGCGCCACAGACGGTCGCGGCGGCCCAGACGGCGGTCGATGAACTGGTGGTGATCGGTGAGATTACGCCCGGTCAAGGTGTCTCGCTGGTATAACGTAACCAGGATACTGGAGGAGTTGCCATGCCCAGCTTTAAGGAAATCTATGCCCATCACGCCCCCGATTACGACCGGCTGGTCGCGCGTGAAGACTATAACGGCCACATCCTGCCGGCGCTGCGCGCCATTCGACCGCTGGAAGGGCTCAATGTGGTCGAGTTCGGTGCCGGTACCGGTCGGCTCACCTGCCTGCTCGCACCCATTGTATGTACAATTCGGGCCTTCGACGCTTCTCCACATATGCTTAGCGTAGCCTACGCTAAGCTTGCGCACAGCACGCGTCCCAACTGGCAATTAGCGGTCGCTGATAACCAAATGCTGCCCGTAGCTCATCGCAGTGCCGACTTGGCAATCGCCGGCTGGAGCTTTGGTCACGCTACGGACTGGCATGTCGGGGCTTGGCGCGACGAGGTCGGCGGAGCGATACAAGAGATGCGGCGGGTTCTGCGCAGCGGTGGCACCGCCATTATTCTTGAAACGATGGGCACCGGCCGCGAAACACCGCAACCACCAACGCCGGAACTCGCCGCCTTCTACCGCTGGCTGGAAGACGAGCAGGGCTTTGCGAACACCACCATTCGCACCGACTACCGTTTTGCATCACAGGCCGAGGCGGAAGAACTCACTGGCTTTTTCTTCGGCAGCCCGATGGTGGTTTCCCTCTTGCCCGACGGCCAGGTTGTCTTACCGGAATGTACCGGTATTTGGTGGCTCCAGCGCTGAAAAGGATCTGCACGTGATTGCCGACATTCGTTACCTGTTGTTCGATCTGGACGGTACGCTGACTGACTCCAAGCCCGGCATTATCCGCTCGATCATCTATGCCTTGCAACGGCTAGGGCATGACGTGAACGAGTCGGACAATTTAGATTGGTGCCTCGGTCCGCCGCTGGTTGGCACATTTGCTACATTGCTCGAAACTGATGAGCCTGCCGTCATTGACCGTGCCATTAGTCTCTACCGCGAGCGGTACACCACCATTGGCTTGTGGGAGAATGCGGTCTATCCAGGCATTCCCGAGATGTTGGCAACGCTAAAGGACCAGGGCTATCACCTCTTCGTCGCGACCTCCAAGCCAATCGCCTATGCCGCCGATATCCTGTGTCACTTCGAGCTCATGGACTATTTCGACCATGCTTATGGCAGCGAATTGAACGGTGAGCGGTCCCACAAAGGCGATTTGATTCGGCATATTCTCGCACGAGAGACGATTCCGGCGGCACAGGCCTTAATGACGGGCGACCGCCGCCACGACATCGCAGGCGCCAAGCTCAATGGGCTCCTCACTGCAGGGGTCACGTATGGCTATGGCACCGTGGAAGAGCTGACGCTGGCCGGTGCCGATCATTTACTGGCTGAGCCGGCAGCGCTTGTAGCTTTGTTGGACACACCGCCCAAACCATAAGCACTCCAGTCAACACTGCTCATAGGGCCACCCCTCACGGCAGCCGCGGTGGTCCTTTCCGAATGCGCGCGCGTTGCTCTTCCATCGAGCCCCGCTCGTTTGTCAGATTCTCGAGCCACCATGTCGCGCCCGCCTCGGCATATTCGGCCATTAGCGCGGCGTCGGCGGCAGCATCGTTCCCATCTGTTAGACCACACTGGATGAGATCATACGGGCCGGCAGCCGAGTCGCCGGCCCGTTGTTCCGCGATGTACTGGGCCACCTCCCGGATACCGTCAGGCGACATTTGCGCCCCCAGCGACAGACCTTTGCCGAGCGGAAATGCGCCCTGCCACGCCGCAGCCCGCCGGAACGGTCGTTTGTTAGGCCAGAAACCCGCCACCCAGACGGGGATCTGCGCTTGCACCGGTACGGGCATAAAATGCGCATTGCTGACCTGGTAGTACCGACCCTGAAAGCTGAACGGCTTCCCGCTCCACAAGCCTTGCAGCACTGTCAACCCCTCGTCAAGCATCTCACCGTGTTGCCGGTCATCTCCGGGCTCGCTAAAGCAGCTATACTCGCTGCCTCCGCCGGTGCCAACACCGAAAATCAGCCGTCCTTGTGAAAGACGATCCAACGTGACCGTCTCGCGCGCCAGCTTCCAGGGCCGGCGGCGTGGCATAGGGGTGACCATCGGTCCCAGCTTGATGCGCTTCGTCCGCAGCGCAATTGTAGCCAGCAGGATCCAGGGATCAGAGACGGCGACCGGCCAATTCGAGCCAATATGGTCCCACACAAAGAAGCCGTCCCATCCGGCTTCCTCAGCCTCATAGGCGAGTTCAGCCACATAGTGTGGGGCACCAAAATCATTGCCGGTGCTGCCGGGCAGCCCGAAGCAAGGAATATCAATCGCAAATTTCATCGCATTGTCCTTTAGCTGGATGAGAGGGTCCGTTACGTATGCTGGCCCAGTAATGCTAGCAGCGCCTGACGATCGGGCAAGGAAGGCTGGGCACCTTGCTTGGTCACTGCCAGGCCACCCGCCGCTAACCCCCACTGAATCGCTTCGGCGAAAGGCGCACCTTCACTCAAGGCGGTTGCCAATCCGCCATTGAAAGCATCGCCCGCCGCGACAGTATCAACGACCTGCACGGGAAATGCACCCATAAACTCGTCAAGGCCGTTAGCTTCCGACCAGTAGACACCTTTTTCTCCCAGCTTAATCACAACAGTCTTCACACCACGTTCGAGGAGCACCTTCCCCGCGCGGCGCGCCGCCGCCTCGCCTTTGATCGGAAAGCCGACCAGCATTTCGGCCTCAGTAGCATTCGGCGTTAAAATATCGACCAAACTATAAAGTTCTGCCGGTAGGGGCTGCGCCGGGGCTGGATCAAGCATCACCTGCACCCCCCGCTCATGTGCCGCCCGTGCCGCCGCAACGACCGCCGGCAGCGGCACTTCCAGCTGTAGTAGCAACAGTCGCGCATCGCTCAATGCGTCCTGCAGGCGCCGGAGATCGTCATCTCCTACCGCGCCATTGGCACCCGGCACGACGATGATCGTGTTCTCGCCCCGCGTCTCCACCGTGATTAAAGCGACACCCGAAGGCTGCCCAGCATCGATCACCACATCGCTTATGTCGACATGATTATCGCGCAGCCCATCGCGTAACGCGCCGCCGAAGACGTCATGGCCGACGCGCCCGACCATCCGCGTAGGCGCACCAAGCCGCCCACAGGCCACCGCTTGGTTAGCACCTTTGCCGCCGGGTGCCGTAAAAAACGTTTCGCCCGTCAGCGTTTCGCCCGCCCCCGGCAACCGTGGCGTCCGTACGACAAGATCCATATTGATGCTGCCAAACACGACTATCGACATGCCCGCACCCTGCGCTAGAGGAACGATTGTGCGTCGAGTGTAGCGGAACGACCGAGGACCGTCAATTTGCCCATGCTACCGTGCTGCCGTCTCACCGACCGCCAGCACCACCACACCCCGCGCACCGTCGACCGTGACCCGCTGCCCGCTTTGAATGCTTGTGGTAGCACCCAGTACACCCACCACCGCCGGAATCCCATACTCCCGCGCCACCACCGCCCCATGCGACATCATGCCGCCCATCTCCATTACCAGCCCGCCCGCCGTCAAAAACAGCGGCGTCCAACCTGGATCGGTCGATGGCGCAACCAGGATCTCGCCTGGCTC
>JBBRHB010000542.1:0-4003 GCA_038223355.1 Chloroflexales bacterium | reverse complement strand
GCACCCCACTCGAAGCGTAGTCCAAGAAGTTTGCATTGCTCAAAGAGCCGGTGCAACGCCTCGCGATACTCGGGGTCGGCTATGCCGTCCAAAAAGCGCGCCTCATTGACGAGTACCACTGCGGTGGTGGTTGTTGCAGGTGCCGGTTTCATAACTGTACGAGCTTCAAAAGCGGAGACCTTGTCTGCAGTGAAGCGCACCAGTTCCACCGCATAAAACCGGGCAGCGGTCATCGAGGCATTCATATATGCCAAGGTCCGCTCCATCGTTGGCATGAAGCGTTGGGCAACCACTACATAATGGAATGCCCCCGTGCTTAGCTGCTCACCGACGCGGTCCTGGAACCTTGACATCTCTTCTTCCGAAAGATCGAGCCAGAAGGCCCCTGGCTGCCTTTTCGAGCGAATCGAGTCCACGCAATTTCATGTGCCGGCAGTGGTCACTTTCAAAATAGCGTCGGGCAACGGTACTTTGAAAGTCTTCAATGGACATTTGCCAGAGATCTGACCCGTAGTCGAGCAATTGGGCAACAACCCGTCGAAAATCGGCGTTTTGCGGCCCTATTTTGAACTCGACAATCATCACCTCACCACCACGAGCGAGGGCAATGAGATCGGCTGCACCCGAAGGAAGCTGCGTTTCGCGTCCGACAACCATCAAAGGACCGTTTATTCCGAACTCCTCAACCGGCAGAAGATCGGGGTTGTTCTTCAGCTGCTCCTGCAGCTGCAGTTCGTTCTCGGCCAGTACCTCTGTTAGAAGTGACGGCGTCTCGTCGTCGCCACGCATGGCAATCATCTTTCGCGGCATGGTCTGTTCCTTTCAGGTCCGCAACCTTGAAAGCTGTTTATCAACGATGCTATCCAATCTCTTTGCTTTCACACCGGGCAAATCAAATTAAAGGCACAGGTACGGCATTGAGGTCCCTTGTTTGGTTCCCAATTGCCCGCGCGGATGCTGGCCAGCAGCTCGTCGATCACACGGGTGTGGTTGTCCAGGACTTTGGGTGTAGGCGTGATGGATACGGTTTCGCCGGTTGCGGTGTAGTGTATGCCAACCTGTCCGGTAGCAGTGTGTGCCTGGTTGTAGGCTAGGGTATAGAGCATGATCCGCATGCTGAGATGATCGGTGCTGCTCATGCGCCCGGATTTGGTTTGTAGCCAGCGGGGTCCGTCGCCGTCTTGCTCGATCTGGTCAACGCGCACGGCGATCTCACCGGCGGGACGCCGAAGGGTGTAGACCCGGTCTACCGTGTCTGGTCCGATAGTGCCCTGTTGCAGACGGGTCCAATATTGCGCCACGTGGTGCCAGGCTTCGGCGAAATAATCCGCGCTATAGAGAACGTCAGCCAGCTCATGGGCGGCGAAACGGCTCCAAAGCTGGTCGTGGAGGGTGGGTTCGTCGGGTGGCAGGGTGCAGTTCCCGGCTTGTTGGGCGAGCTCGCTTATGGCTCCGCGGATGACCTGGTGCATGCGTAGGTAGAGCGAGGCGTCGTCGTAGAGCTGGTAGCCGTACTGGTACAAAAACTGGCGCGCGCATGTATGGTAGGTGTCCAGGCTCGACGCGGGGACCGGCCAGCGGATCGTCGTGGTTTGCAGGCGGAAGGTTGGCCGAGCGGTGGTACACGTCCGGAGCGGTGCCTGTTGCATGATAGGCCAGAGCGCTGCGCTTGCATTTGGCAGCAACGGCGAGCGTTTGATGGCTTTATCACCTTTGGTGGCGGCCCGACTGAGGATCAGGCGGTCCTGGGCGCGGGTCATCGCCACATACAACAGGTAGCGCTCTTCGGCCAGATCATCACTCTGTGGGCCATGCGCCAGGGCCGGCAGTGCGGGGATCGAGTCGGAGCGATCACGCAGGGGATATAGGCCCTGTTGCAGCCCCGGTAGATACACGATGGGAAACTCCAAGCCTTTGGCGGCGTGGACGGTCATGACCCGTACCGCATCAATAGATCCCGCCAGTGCTTGGGTCTTGCTGGTGGCCCCGGCTTCGATCAGCAGGCGTACATAGTCCAGAAAGGCAGTCGCTCCTTGCTCGTGCGCCGGTGCTTGTCGCACAAAGGTCCGCGCGACGAGGACCAGCTGCCCAAGCGTAGCCAGTTCGCGGCGTGCCCCGTTGTCCCCACCGCCGGCCCGCCGAATGCGTACACGGTGGGCCGGGCTCAGGGTGAAGAGGCTTTGAGTCAGGACTTGCCAGGCATCGCGCTCATCGCCCAACAGGTCAATCGTGCATTGGAGTTTTGCCAGCGTTGCTTGGCCTTCGGCGGAAAGCTGCACGTTGATCTGCGGATCACGGGTCGCACGGGGCAAGGCTTGGCGTGTCGCGTGTGCTTGGCGCACAAGGCTGGTCATGTCGGCCTCGTTGAGGGCGTAATCGGGCGTTGTTAGCACCCGCAGCAGGCCGGCGCTATTCACCGAGCCGGCCGCAGCGCAGACTGCCAGCGCGTCCAGGGCTTCGGGGCGATCATAGATATCACCGACCACATCGACCGGAATGCCATGCGCCTCTAGTACAGTAGCGATGGCGTGGGCCTGGCTGTGTTTGCGGCATAAGACAACATGATCGGCAAAACGCCAATGGTGGGGACGGAGCAGGGCGAGTGGCGGCCGGAGACAGCGCGCAGCATGACGATGGAGGCGGTGTGCACAGCGCGCCAAACGTAGGCGTTGTCCACCGACGCGGTGCAGAATATCGTGCGCCAGCAGGGCGGCTTCGCCCTCGGCATCGGGTACAACCCGTTCGCTGACGACGGGTGACAGCGTGGAGGATGAGCGTGCTGCACGCTGCGGAGGGCGCTCGGCGGCCAGCGGGTCGGACGCCATTAAGGCATGGCTGGCATCGAGGATCGGCTGTAGCGAACGGTAGTTTTCATCGAGACTAACGATGATAGATCCCGGGTATACGTTGCGAAAGTCCGCGATGTTGGCCGGCGATGCACCACGGAAGCGGTAGATACTTTGCCAGGGGTCACCGACCGCCCAGACCTTGCCACGACCACCGTCAAGCAACGACACGAGCACACCTGAGGCATAGTTGATATCCTGGAATTCGTCTACCAGGATCACATCATAGGCAGACTGGGCTTGCGCAGCCACTGCCGGAATACGGAGTGCCGCGACGGCGCGCATGATTAGATCGCCGTAGTCGAGGACGCCCTCGTCGCGCAGTAATGCTTCATAGCGCGGGTACAAGCGGGCCAGTTCGCGGAGACGAGCAGCATCGCGTAGGGCGTCATCCCAGGCTTTTTTGGCCGTTTTTGTTGTTTTGCCGGCATAGGCAGCCTCTGCTTCGGTCTCCAGGCGTGCGGCTTCGGCCTCGGCCAAACGTGCGTACTCGTCCGGCCCGCGCAGCTCATCTTTTGCATGGCTGATAGCCTGCATGATCTGCAGCAGGTACTGGCCGGGGTCATGCAGCGACTTGTATTCGCTCAGCGGTAAATCGGCGAGGTGGCGCTTGAGGAGTACAAACAGGTCGCCTTCGTCACGCAGTTGGATGTCAGGCGGCAACTCCAGGTGATGGCCGTAGGTTTTGAGGAAGTTCAAGCCCCAGGCATGGAAGGTACTGATCTCCACGCGGCCCATGAGATCGGGATATGTGGTTGCCATGGCAGCGAGGATGCGCTCGCGCATTTCTTCGGCGGCTTTGTTCGAAAAGGTTAGGGCCAGGATTTTCGCGGGATCGATACCCTTTGTGACCAACTGCAGATATTTCGCGACGATGCTGCGTGTTTTGCCGGTACCCGGACCGGCGACGACCAGCGTGGGCAGCGGTGCGTTGATCGCAGCCTGCTGGGCGGTATTGGGCGGCAATGGCCGCGCGGCATGTGTGGTAGGCAAGACTGCGGTTAGCACCGGCTCCAGGCAGGAGACGTTCAGCAACTGGGCGGTGATGGCGTCCGTGGAAACGCCGTAGGTGGCTGCGAGCTGCTCTACCGTCCAATTGGCCTGCTGCATAGCAGTCCATAGGTCGTCGGCCGGCACGAGCAACTCGAGCGCAAAAA
>JBBRHB010000541.1:0-4016 GCA_038223355.1 Chloroflexales bacterium | reverse complement strand
GTCACAGTGCTCACCCTGCGTGATCTGACCGGTCAGGTTGTGCTCGGCGATACGCCGCAAAACCGCATCAAGATCTTCCGTGCTGGCCGTTGTTTTCATTATGACGATCACTTCGAACTCCTTTTATGCTTGTAAGCTTGTCGCTGCGTTACGCTCGGGTCGTAAACCCTGGGCTTCCCTGATGTAGATATGCACGACTTCGGCCTGGCTTTTGGCGGTGTTCCAGTGGATCAGGACCCTGATACACTGCTTAAGGCCATGCGGGACGGCCATTTCGTGGCCACACATTAAAGCGACGTCATGCCAGCCGAGTTGGCGGGCGGCGAGTGCTGGATACTCGGCGTTAAGATCGGCGGTCGTAGTAAAGATGACGCTACTAATGTCGTCGGGCTCCAGGTGATTCGCTGCAATAATCAACTCCAGCATTTCACGAGTTGCCGCTATGATCTCTGCGCTTGTGTTGGCGGTTGCGGTGGTTGCTCCTCGAATCCCTCGACTATACATTGGCATACTGGCTCCTTGTGGTCGTGACAACAAAAAGAGCGTGAAGCTTATGCTTCACGCTCTGTACCTGGCTCTGTGTCTCAGACAGGTTAAGGCGACGCGAAGCACTCCTTCACGCTCGTAAAGTAACCAAAATAAAAACTATACGCGTTGTGGCGGGATTCGTTCACGTGTACTTCCTGTATGATGGCACTATACGGGATCGACCGCGTGAGTGTCAAGGGGGCAATTTGCGGTTGTGTAAGAGGATTTCGCTGGAGGCAGCCTTATGGCCATCATTCTGGTAGAGCAGTTGGCCAAAACCTATCGCTTTTATCGCAAGGAGCCCGGCCTGCGTGGTTCGTTGCGAGGCCTGATACACCGGAAGATGTTAGAGACGAAGGCGGTTAATGATCTTTCCTTCACGGTTGAGCAGGGTGAAATCGTCGGCTTTCTCGGCCCGAACGGTGCCGGTAAGACGACGACGCTCAAGCTCTTGTGTGGGCTGCTGTATCCGAGTAGTGGCAGGGCAACCGTCTTGGGCTATACGCCCCATCGCCGTGAACATGCGTACCTAAGGCAGATTGCGCTGGTCATGGGCCAGAAGAATATGTTGTGGTGGGATATTCCGGCGATGGAAACCTTGTTGATGCACAAGGAAATCTACCGGCTTTCGGCGGTCGACTTTAAGCGTACCGTGGACGAACTTGCCGATATTTTGGAGGTGGCGCAGTTGCTGCGGGTACAAGTTCGCAAACTATCGCTAGGCGAACGCATGAAGCTGGAGCTGCTGTTTGCGCTAGTCCATCGCCCACAGATTTTGTTTCTGGATGAGCCAACGATTGGTCTTGACGTCGTCGCACAGCAACGGGTCCGTGATTTTCTGCGGACACTCAATCGCGAGCACGGCACCACGATCCTGCTGACAAGTCACTATATGGACGATATCGAGGCACTCTGCCCACGGGTGATGGTGATCGATCACGGGCAGTTGCAATTCGATGGCAAGCTGAGCATGCTGGTCGAGGGCATAGCGCCGTATAAGTTGCTGACGGCGATCTTTGCCGATCCCGTTGAGGCGGCGGTGGTGGCAACGACAGTCCCCGGCTTGAAAGTGCTGCCGACCGACGATCCCCGCCGGCTCGGGCTGCATGTGCCACGCACTGAGGTGGCGGAGGTCGCGGGGCGACTGCTGCGACTGGGCAATGTCGTTGACCTAAGTATCACGGAAGTTCCGGTCGAAGACATTATTCGGCAGG
This sequence comes from Chloroflexales bacterium, assembly GCA_038223355.1. GTDB lineage: Bacteria > Chloroflexota > Chloroflexia > Chloroflexales > Kallotenuaceae > JACDGP01. Next base: position 2,274 of record JBBRHB010000541.1, on the reverse strand, counting down.
TGTTTAGTGCGCCGACCGCCAGCAAGGAGCAGATGTGATGCCTCGCTTGATCTGGCGCTGCGTGGCGATGAACGTCATGTTGACGATTGAATACCGCGGCGAATTTGTGATCCGGATGATTAATACCCTCGCGGGTCCGCTCATCTCGCTGCTGGTCTGGCTTACGGTGAGTGAGCAGGGCGTTCATCTGCCGTATGATCGTGATCAGTTTATTACCTACTATCTTTTGCTGAGTTTGGTCTCGATGCTGACGGCGACTTGGCTCGGCGGATATTTGGCTGCTACAATTCGGCAGGGCGATCTTTCGCCGTGGTTGCTGCGCCCGGCGCCGTATATCGTTAACCAGATCGGGAATAACATCGGCGAAAAGCTGATTAAGCTGGTGTTCCTGTGTCCCATGGTTGGCCTAGTGGCGGTCTTCTTTCGCGCGAGCTTGCCGACCGATCCCAGAGCATGGTTGTTGTTCGCGCTCAGCCTGCCGTTAGCTGCCTCGGTCGCCTTTTTACTTGATTTTGTAATCGGCTCGCTCGCCTTCTGGGTTCAGGATGTGTGGGGATTGATTCGCGTGAAGGAGCTGGTCGGTGGCTTCCTGGCAGGTCAATGGGTGCCGCTGGCACTGTTTCCGGCGCGCTTTCGTGGACTCTTGCAGATTCAACCGTTCCGCTATACACTCTCATTCCCACTCGAAGTGCTGACCGGTCATCTCACACCGGCAGCACTGACCTATGGCTTCGCTTGGCAGGTAGGGTACTGTGTGCTGCTCTGGGCGTGTTACCGGATTATATGGCGCTATGGGCTACGCGCGTATGCAGCAACCGGGGCATAAATGAGACGTCTTGTGCCCTATTTTCGCCTGTACCGTCAATTTGCTGCAACGGCGTTGGTGCGGGAAGCAGAATACCGCTTCAACTTTGTGGTTGGCATGGGCCAAGGATTAGCGCAACTCACGCTGGCGGTCCTGACCTTTTTGCTCGTCTACCAGTACACCGACGCTGTGGCAGGCTGGTCACGGGCGCAGGTGCTGATGCTGGTTGGCATCTACCGCATCGTTGATGCACTCATTAACTTACTGATTGCCCCCAATCTCACCTCGATCTCCGGCTATATCCAGCGCGGAGAGATGGATTTTCTGCTGCTGCAGCCCGTAGAAAGTCAATTCCTGGTTAGCCTACGCAAGCTGGAGTTGGCCGAAGCCGGGAACGTGCTAACCGGGCTCGTCCTGTTGATCTATGCCGGTAATCAAGCGCATGTCCGGTGGAGTTTTGTGAGGGCCACTGAAGCAGCGGCGTTTGCATTTTGTGGTGTGCTCCTGCTGTATGCTGTCTGGTTTCTAATGGTGACACTGTCATTTTGGCTCGTAAAGGTGGGCATGGACGATTTATTTTATGGTGTCTTCGACACGGCCCGCTATCCCGTGTCATTCTTCAAGGGCATCATCCGCACATTACTGACCTTTGCCATTCCGGTGGCATTTGCGACGACGTTTCCAACGCAAAGTTTGTTGGGTGTGGTTGACCATCGTTTGTTGTTGGTGGGCGGCGTGCTGGCAATTGTGGCGCTGGTCGCGAGTCATGTGTTTTGGAACTATGCGGTGCAGCATTATAGTAGTGCCAGTAGTTGAGCGAAGTCATTGTTAGCAATGGGGGCTTTCACAGGCGGTTTTGCTGCTCGGTAACGACTGTTTTGCAGCATAGGAATGGGATAAATTGTGATGGGTTGTTCCTGCGGAAAACAATGAAAAAACAATGCGATAACAATGATTTAACAACAGGATTAATGGGAACAATAGGGGAGTTTGAACGATTTGCATAGGGTGCGACATTGGCCAAGCTCCCCCGCGAATGCCCCTGTGGCAGAGTGGGATCTATTATACCGAACAAATGTTCTTTTATCAAGGGCAGCGCGTTGTATAAGCTATATGCTACTATTCAGCTTGGGGGCATGTTCAGCCGTGAGTAGATGGCCATCGGCTACCCGCACGCAGTTGCCGAGCATGCCTCCCTACCCGCATACCGTGGCTGGTGAGCAACGGCGTCCGCCGAACATTAATGACCCGAGTGGGACAATGCCGCCCGCGCTTGAGATCACGTTTCAAACAACTGACCCGCCTGCGAGGGTGATCACCTTTTATCAGGACCAGCTTGAACCGCGACATTGGCGACGGCCGTTCCCACAAACCGGGAACGTGCTAATTATGGAAAATCGCGATGCCTGCCCCCTGTATAATTTGCGGGTGACGACGACCTTCATAATGACTAATCGAACAGATGTCGA
>JBBRHB010000540.1:0-4025 GCA_038223355.1 Chloroflexales bacterium | reverse complement strand
GGCCGCTCGTCGGTAACGGCGGGAGCCGCGATGTTGACCATGCCAGCGATGGCTCCGGCCGCGTTGGTAAAGATCGCGCGGCTGATGCGGTTGATGCCTGCGACGTCAACGATCGATGGGATAAAGGTGATATCTTTGCTGCCAGCGTAGGCGCTCACATCACTGCCTCCGACCGTCGAGACCATCACCTTAGGGATCCCGACAGGCAGCGTCCGCATCGCACGGGTCGCGATCGAGGTACCTCCGGTGCCGCCCATGCTGATAATGCCGTCGAGCCGACCCTCATCGTAGAGCTGGCGCACGATGATCGCGAGACCGTCTGCCATAGTCTGCATCGCCTGGTCCTTCTGCTCCCGCAAGCGCAGCACCGCCAGGTCACCGCCACCGGCTGCAGCGACCTGCTTGTGGTCGATGTACGGTTCAAAGGCCGGCGCACCAAGCACGCCGAAGTCGACCACGAGCGTCACCAACCCCTGCCCTTCAATCAGGTCCTTGACCAGGGCAAATTCCTGACCCTTGGTATCCAGCGCTCCGACGATGACGACCGTCTTGGTCATGGGGGTCACCCCTTTCGGTTATGACGTATGCCGTCCGTACGGCTGAAGTGTCCGCCTGCTGCCCTGCCGATGAGTGACCTTCACACGGAGCAGGAGCGTATCGCCGCGGCATGGCCGTCGCGACGGCGCTGGGCGCTGGGCGTTCCAAGCCGTAGAAATGAAGGGTCTCCATCAGCCAGAAGGCGGCCCGCGCCGGGATAGCCACGGACGAACTGCCGGTCCGCGCATCAAGCTCACCAGCCCCTGCCCAAGCTCGAACGCGACGGCTTGGGTATCTAGTGATCGAGAGCTAAACTGGAGGCACAGGAGCATGGAAGAGAGTATACCAACGGTTGTGGCGATCGAGACTGTCAAAACGTGGGGGAGGCAGGATCCGATGGACGACATCGTGCTCCGACCAGGCTGCTGGCTGATAGACTGATGTGCCCAAGCATCATGCTCAAGCAAGAGAAAACGAGGTAGCTCAGTGATCACCATGTGAGACTGAAGCTCGGCGGCAGCCCGAGCTTCGACCGTTCACCTGAGCACGCAGATTTCCCTCCCCCGGTTTTTGACAGTCTCGACCAGCAACAGCAGTCTGAACTGGAAGACGGTGCTGGTCAGCAATCGCCTCCTACTGGCTGGCAGGGATTACCTGATACTGTCGCCGGTCACGAGGTTGAGATAGTGCTGGACCCAGCGCGTCTGGGTCGGGTCTTCACGCCAGTAGTCCAGCGTCCACCACATATAGCGCAGACCAATATACCGCGCTGCCACTCGGTAACGCTCTGCAAAGTCTTGAGGTGGGATGACATAGCCGTGTGCTGCGAGGGCCACACGATAGTGTTCAGCTTGTGTGAGCGTGCAATGATGGTGCGGGAGATCGATGTAGCACGGCCCGCGCATGGCCGTCTGCCAATCCATAAAGTACGGCTGGCCGTCAAACACGAGAACATTTGAGGGATTGAGGTCAGCGTGGATAAGTGTCTGCTGCGCGGTTTCTTGAAGCAGCATGGCCATATCATTCACAATCGTTGCTGCCGCTGCTTCGACACGAGGAATCGCTTCACGGAAGGTTGTGGCAAAGCGCGCATCTCCAACAGCCGCTTCCCACGTTGGCCGCCATGTTCGCTCAAAAAGCATATCGTGGATATACGTTGGACTCATTACTGGCAGCCAATCCAGCTGGGGAAGCTGTTGAAAATGAGCTGCGTGAATAGTGGCGAGCGCACGGGCTTCACGCACGAGTTCCGTCTCACTTATCGGATCGAGTGATGAGGGACGATTCTGATCACCCAGGTCTTGTAGGCAGAGGAGGACCCGTTCGTCGTTGGGCGTATCACTGGCGTCGGCAAACGGGATGTTCGGCAAGTGTTGGGATTGTAAATGCCGGAGGACGTGCCACTCGTGGTGCTCAGCGTCCTTTGTAATCAGGTTGATGGTTGCGGTTTTCAGCGTGGTGTCCGTCTGGTACTGAATGGCATGCCGCCACACGGCAGCACCGGACATACCACCACGAAGGGGCACGGAATTGACGTGGGTTATGTGTGCATCCGCTGCCACGAAGCGCTGGAGCGTCCGTGTCAGCAGTGCAAAAACTCGTTCATCTGTCCTGACCATTGGTGTATCCTTGCGCGGAAGACGTCCGCCTTGCGACAGTACGTCGAGATTACTTCTACTTGACACCCCGCTGATACCAACGACGCGCCTGGGGTTGAGAACTGCGTTAAACTGAACAGTGGTCGGAAGCGGTAAGACCCACTGCCCCTTAAGATGCGACATCGTGTCGCACTGCGAGCGTCTCTCCTGGGGCGATACCACCCCTGACGTTCTGCTAAACGTACCAGTGGCATGTTCATGGTGCCGTGCTACCGGACCGGTCATGAGACATTTCGTGCTCTCCACCTGCATCCTCTCATGATGGCCGGTCCCAAGCAGCGTCGAGCAGCTTCCGATAGAAGATATGCTGCTTGACCTCACGAAAGCCGAGGCTCTCGTAGAGGCTGCGGGCCCCTTGGCCGTTGGCGGCATCTGTGTACAGTCTGACCTCTGGTATGCCCTGCTCGCGGAAGCGCATGAGCGCCCGCTGGAGCAAGGCCCGTGCTATGCCCTGACGCTGCCATGCTCGCCGAACCTCGACTTCGGCAATGTGACCGACCTGACCGGCAACACGGCTGATCACGACGCCGGCCACCTCATCACCGGCCCATGCAACCTGCCAGAGGGTGGGGTCAAACGTCGGTGTGTTCACATGCTCAGCCAGGAAGTCCTGATAATCGGCTTCACTCTCGGGCGTACTCGTCCAGATCTCACGATAGGCATCTTTCATGGCGTGGTAGGTGGCGTGATAGTGGGCGGGTTCGACCGGAGCTACGACGACACTCGGCGGCAGCGCACGTAGAGACAGCAGTGGGATAGGCGATACGAGCATGTCACTCAGCCGGCGGACATTCGTATAGCCGGCCTGGCAGATCAAGGCATCGGCCTCATACTCGGTACTTGACACGTTGGTGGTGAAGGTGGCACGGGCATCCGCGTGCTCCGCCGCCGCAATCGTGCGGATGCGTTGTTGCGCCCAGTGCAGCAGCGCACTGCCAATGCCATGGCCGCGCCATTCCGGCAGGAGATAGCCCAGGTGCAGATAGACGCGCACACCGGTGACCTCGGTCCAGCGCCAGACGACGTGGTTAGAGCCGATGACGCGCCCGTTCATTGCCACCAGGAGCAGGTCGGGATTGCCAACCACGGTCTCTTGAGGAAACATGTCACGCAGCTGCGCCTCATCGGGGATGCTTTCGCGCGAGGAGTGAGGGTCGATGTGATCATGCTGGGACGATCTGGCATGCACTGTGGCCATAGCAACATAGTCTGCTACGGATGTAACGTAGCGAAAGGTCAGTCCTGACAGTGCTGGAGCACCAGCAATGACGAGGTGGTTGGAAACTGGCATGTTCATCTCCTGAATGGGCGTGTCCTCTACGACAAACGCCCAATGTATCATTGGGAACGTCAAAAACGTCTTCAGTGGAGCTGGGGTACGTGACGTCGGCGCGATCGGTAGCGTTTCGTCTCATGTGAAGAACTGGTGGGGCAGGTGTAGGCACCTGCCCACGACCACGAAAGATTGTACTGACGCACTCGTTGCTATCGCGCATGACCCTACCTGGCTAGAACTGCGTTCGCATCAGTTCGTAGAGCATGATGCCGGTGGCCACTGCCACATTGAGCGAGTCGCTGCGACCGACCATGGGCAGACGCACCACGACATCACACAGGGCTTGCTGTTCCGGCGTAAGCCCAAGACGCTCACTTCCCATCAGCAAGACAACGGGACGAGGATAGACAACCTCGCGGTAGTCATACACCGCATCCCCAGCAGTGCCCACCACCGGATAGCAGGAGTGGCGCTTCCACGCCACGAATTCCGTAAAGCTCGTCCGCACGAGCCGCTGGCTGAAAATGGCACCCATGCTTGCCCGCACAGCGTGT
>JBBRHB010000539.1:0-4030 GCA_038223355.1 Chloroflexales bacterium | reverse complement strand
AATCCAAGGCGGACCAGTGTCTCTGCCGCTGCGCTGAACGAGGGAATCTCGTGTTGCTCCTGATAGGCATCGATCAGGTGCACTGCCTCGATCGTCCAGAGGGTACGATGCGGTCGCACGCCGGTCCGCCGTCGTCGGGACTGCCCCTTCATACAAAACTCCTTACATATTCCTGCCCCATACTGCCTTGCCCTACGCCATGCCTTGCCCGCTGCTCCTCCTTGCTCCGCTGGCATGCGCTTGACCGGCGGAGCGGGACAGGTGCAGCGAGACGGGCGTACACGCGTCCGAACTGCACGTCTTCGGGGCAAGTGCAGTTCTTTCGGTTGTTGAACGTCCGAACTGCACCTTATCTTGCAATGCCTGTCCGATGGGGGCTCCCGGCCTGCGAGACCGCTCACAGCTACCGCTACGTTTCACGGCCAGTGCGTTCGCTGACCGTGCATCGTTCGTGCATCGCGACAACGAGTGTAAAGACTAAACCCCGAGCCGCCGGTCAGAACGGGCGTAGTACACCCTCGCCCGCGTGCTGCTGGGCTCGCCGGTAGCGCATCCACACGGCAGCCTTCACATGCCGTACCGTGGTACGGCGTTCCTCATCTGACACCCTTGCTACGCCTCCCGATGTTCTCATATTATCAGGGGCGTTATGCGCTGCACCCGATGTATTCACTGTATTCATTGCATTCAGCGTATTCACTGCATTCCAGCATCTCATAGCTCCTCCAACGTTCCGGTCCACGGTCGCTGATGCTACCCAGTGGCAGGCTTGTCCTCCCCTGTGTATGTGAACGGAATGACCGGCCGCTAATAATCGTCACCTTCTCCGGCCAGCGGATCAAGCACGGCTACCGCGTCCTCCGGCTTGTCCATCTGCTCTGGCATCATCACTACAGCATCTCCAGTGGCGGTAGCAAGCTGAGCAGGTCTGACCAGGCAGAATGGCGATGCGTCCGGCGCTGCTTCCCCTCCCTGCTCCTCAGCGCTTAGTGTGGCCTGCACCGCCTCCAGGCGACAGCGTAGTGGCTCCGGCAGGTGATAGCGCAAGACGTGGTGCAGGTCAGCCTGCATCGTCGTCATCTCCAGTCCCGACGCTTCACCGAGCTCGGCCACGCCCACCAGCATGAAGCCCAGGAGGAGCGCAGCCCGGTTCGTTCCCAGGCTCTGCAGTGCTCCTTCAAATGCGGGACTCAACCGGACCGACCTGCTGACCGTCGTCGCCATTAGCCGTGTCCCTGTTCGGCCAGAAACCGTCCATAGCGGGCATAGCCGTAGGCAATGGCAAGCTGCGCCTTCGGCAATACCCTGGCGTGCCGGAATTTCGTCAGCACCGGCGCTAACAACGGCGGGATGTTGACGCCCCCTCCCGCCAGTACCAGCTCGTTGAAGTGCAGGCCCTTTTTCCACGCCTGTTCGAGCCGGTTGGCCACCGTCTGTCCCGTGGCTCGAAAGGGTACATCCCAGCCCGCCGGCAGTGGCTCGTCAATCGCGCCCCACTGGAGATGACCTGTCTGGACGGCCTGCTCGACCGTGTGCCAGGGCACATCAACCTCGAAGTGGGCTGAGAGGGTTTGTTGCAGTTCGGTGAGGGGACCAACGGTGCCGAGTTGGTAGGTCGTGAGACTGGTCGGGTCGGTGACCAGGGCATCGACGACTGCAGTATCGACGGTTCCCACCCCGAAGTCGACCACGGCCACCTTCACGGTCCGGTAGCGCGGATCGACGATGGTGCCCTGGTCATCCAGCATGGCGCTGTACACCGCCCCGACCGGCTCGGCGATGATGCGCACGCTGCCCAGCGCGACAGGATTGGCACCGGCCCGCAACCGGTCCGCGAGTGTCCGACAAAGTTCTTTGTTGCGCGACCAGCTACCCGGTAAACCGCTGACGCATTTCGCATCGCGGAGGAGCTCGCTGATCGGGATATCGAAAGCGGCAAGCCGCATCATCGCCGCCTTGACGAGCACGGGAATGTACACCTCGTCGTGAATGCGTGACTGGGTCAGTTCCGGTGGGATGCCGACGCGCTGGGCATCTTCGCCAACCCAGTACGGAATGCCATTCAGCTTGACCGTCGGAATACGTACCAGATCGGCCTGGCTCTGCTGCTGTGCACGGGCGACCAGCGAAGGAAACACCAGCTCCTGCTGAGGAGCCGCATCCTGCAATACGACAACTTTGGTATGCCCATGGCCGACGTTCCAGCCAATGGCGGGTTTATGGATGGTCAACGTCGCCTCCTTCGGTACAGCGCTCAACAGGATTGCGGTGGTCATACATCGCTCCTCTCTCTCGTTCTGAACATGGTGAATACGCTCCGCCTCACTGCCGGAGCGTTGGTGTTGGCTGAATGGCAACCAGGAGAGACACCGACCGGCCGAGCGCAGTTTGGAGTGTTGTCGTCAGCAGGTCACGATAGTGCTGTTCCAGCTCTTGACGGACAAACACGTTCGGTGTCCCGACGACGGCTTCTCGGTCCGTGAGCTCCATCAAGCTGGTCGGCTTGATCCAGGTCTCGAAGTCGTGGCACGCGAGTGCTCCCTGGAGCCTGATTTGGACCTGTTGCCAGAGGTTGGACAGGCTCACCTGCTCCACGGTTCCATCGCTCCTCGAAAGGGGGACAACCACGGCGTCCGGTGGATCACCAGCGGGTGCCAGCGGGTCGTACTCGGGCTGAGCGGGAGATGGACGGTGATGGGGTGGCAGGCGCTGCTGCTTGATGGCGGCAGCCAGGATGGCCACAGGTTTGGTCTTCATCGGATCGAGGCGCTGGACCCAGTCCCGCCACTGTTCAGCCTCGGCGCACGTCAGTTGGTGGCGCTCCGTCGCCTGCATCGCCTGGTGCGTCGTGAGCCCCAAGGTCCTCAACACGGCGACGACGCTCTGGACATCGGGTGGCTGCGGCGTCGTCGTTTCTGTCGTCGTTTCTGCCGGAGTCTCTGTCGTAGTCTCTGGTATTGCTCTTTCACCATGAAAGATGCATCTTACATGGTGATCACTTCGATCTTTCACCATGTAAGATGCATCTTTCACCATGTAAGATGGGGGCGTCACGGTGCCGGCTGGGTCTGCGGTCGCTCCATCGTCCGCCAGGGAAGATGCGTCGGGCAGCGTGTTCGCTGCATCTTTCACCATGAAAGATGCATTGTTCACCATAGAAGATGGGGGCGTTACGGTACCGGGTTCGTCTGCGGTCGCTCCATCGTTCGCCAGGGAGGATGTGTCGGTCAGCGCGTTTGCTGCATCTTTCACCATGAAAGATGCATTGTTCACGAGAGGCGAGGGAGCGTCAGCCGTGTCATCCAGGAGTGGATAGCCATCGAGGGCAAAGCCCAGGAGCTGCAGATCACGCTGGATGGCGCGGATGTCGGGGCGATACTGCAGCTCACGATCCCAGGCTTGATGCGGATTATTACGTTGCAGGAGCCAGCCGCGCTCGATGAGGCGTGCCACATCGCGGCGGATGGTGGGCTCAGAAACATCGAGCATCAGTTCGGCGATCAACTCCTTGCTGCTCTTATAAATCCAGCCGTAGGTTGGGTGGATCTTGACCGTCGGGTCGCGGCTTTGCTCCTCAGCGATAAAGCGGTCGAAGTCGGCATGGCGCTCAGCCCAGTAGAGCAGCTGGTTGAGGATGAGGGCGAGGCGCCAGTAGCCGGTGAGTCGGACGAGCTCCTCCTTAATGACGACGCGTCGGAGGCGTTGTGGTTCTTTGGGGGTGGGGGATGCGGTCATAGGGATGCTTTCTGTTGCTGTGTACGATTGCCTATAATCAGAACTATGTACGACCAAGCGCTGTTGGCAGTGCTTGGTCGTCTTTGCACTGCTCCGAAGAACCAAGCATGGTCTCGCTGGCATCGCAGTGCGGCCGTGCTGGTGCGTGACCTGCGTTGCCTACCGTGAGGCGTCTGTGGAGATCAAGGAGGTGCACGGCGAACGGGTTCTGCGTCGCACCCTGGTCGACGGTGCCGCGCGCGCTCCCCGTGCCGCCGACGCTGTGCTGCTTCATCCAGGCTCGTTCTGCACGCAC
>JBBRHB010000538.1:0-4037 GCA_038223355.1 Chloroflexales bacterium | reverse complement strand
GTTGGTTCCAAAGATGCCGGGGGGCAGATAGACGCCCATCACGTCAAATTGCTCAGCGAAACGCGGGCGTACACCGGTCGGGCGCAGACGACCCACAATCTTGCCGCGCTCGTCAACCCCGGTTTGTTCAAAAATAAAGATATCGGCCAGCTGGACCTGATCGCCTTCCATGCCGGCAACTTCGGTAATATTAATAATCCGGCGTGAACCATCCTTGAGGCGTGATTGCTGCACTATCACCTGCACCGCCGAAGCGATTTGCTCACGAATGGCGCGCATCGGCAGATCCATGCCGGCCATCAAACACATCGTTTCTAACCGCGAGAGCGTATCTTTAGGAGTGTTGGCATGTGCCGTCGTCAGCGAACCATCATGGCCCGTATTCATGGCCTGTAGCATGGCGAGCGCCTCGCCGCCGCGGCACTCGCCGACAATGATTCGTTCGGGACGCATACGCAAACAGTTCACGATCAGATCCATCATCGTGATCTCGCCCGTGCCTTCCAAGCTTGGCGGTCGCGATTCGAGTGTGACCACGTGATCCTGGCGGAGCTGGAGTTCGGCGGCGTTCTCCACGGTAATGATCCGTTCGTCGTCAGGAATATAACCTGATAGCACATTCAGGGTCGTCGTTTTGCCCGAGCCCGTACCGCCCGCGACAACAATATTCAGCCGGCATTTGATGCACGCATCGAGAAACTCGGCCATATCCTGGGTCAGTGTGCCATAGCGAATCATGTCGCTGACTTCGAGCCTTTTCTTAGCAAACTTACGAATGGTAATGGTTGGACCTTTGAGCGCCAACGGCCGGATCACGACGTTGACGCGCGACCCGTCGGGGAGACGTGCATCAACCATCGGCGATTGCTCATCACAGCGGCGACCGAGCGGCGCGATGATGCGATCAATAATGCGCAGGACATGCTGGTCATCCATGAAGGTCGTGGCGACTTTTTCGAGCTTCCCTTTGCGCTCTACATAAATTTGCTTGGCCCCATTGACCATGATTTCGGAAATCGTATCGTCAGCCAGTAAATCTTCGAGCGGTCCCAGCCCCGTGATATCAAACATAATCAGTTCGAGCAAGCGCTGGCGTTCAGGGCGACTGATAATCAACCCTTCGCCGTCGATCAGCGCCGTCAGAATCTCTTCAACCTGGCGCAGAAGCTGCTGTTTGTTAGGTGCTTTGCGCGGGTCGATTTGATCGACCAGTCGCTCCTGAATTTTGCGTCGGATCTCGGCGGCCCGTTCTGGATCCATATCACGGCCCCCGCCGAGGCTTCCCGGAGTGCGTGACGGTACCGCGTGCCCCGGAGTGTGCGGCAGACCCGCCGGCCCACCATTCGTCGCACCCGCAGGAGCTCCCGGCTCGCCAATTCGTTTAAGTAAAGACATCGCGCGCGCTCCTTAGTGCTTGGTCGTCAAGCGGCCGAACAAGCCACGACTTGCCACCGGCTGTGCTGCTGCCGCCTGCTTCGGAGCCGCATTCTTTGGTGCCGGAGTCAGCGAGTTGACTATCACAGCAGCGAGATTCAAGATATCTTTGGCCACCTGATGATTACGCCGGTCTACGACCAGCGGTACGCCGTGGTTCAAGGCGAGCGTCATGTCATGCGCGGCATTACCGATTTGAGCTGCGAAGCGCCTGCGCATCTGGCTTTCCACACTTTCGGCCTTGATCCCCAGCCGCGAATCGGCCTTGTTCAATACCAGCATCAGCTTTTCGTCGCTGTAGCCGAGTGGCCCTGCTAACTCGAGGAACTGTCTGACATTTTTGATCGTGGTCAATTCCAGCGTCATCAGCACAAGGATCCGATCCGCCAGATCAAGAATGCTCAACGTCCGGTCGTCATACGAGGTCGCCGTATCAATGACGACATAATCGAACTGCTTGCGCAACGCTTCGAGCACAGTCCGTAGCTGCTCGGGCGTGATCGCCTCGCCACTTTGGCCGTCGGGTGGGCCTAACAAGACCCGCACCTGCGAGGCATGCGGCACCATGACATCGTTGATGAGCTGTTCATCAATGTCGCTGGCTCGGTTGGTGAGATCAAGGATGTTTTTGTTGGCACGTGTGTCCAGCGCCACGTCAACATCCCCAAACACCATGTTGCCATCCACAATCGCGACTTTTTTGCTTGTAAGTTGGCGTAGCGCGACCGCCAAGTTAACACTGATGGCGGTACAACCGACGCCGCCTTTGGGGCTAAAGACCGCCAGGATTTTGCCGGTGGCGGTCGCCTTGCTGTCCTGGTCAGCACCGCCCGGGCTGGCCAATTTAGGCGAGGAAAGCTTGGCGACATGACGAATACTGCGTACCAACTCATCGGTCTCTGGCGGTTTGATCAGGTATTCGCGTGCTCCCGCCAGCATGGCCCGGCGTAAATACTCTTGCTCGTTCTGCACGCTCATAATGATCACTTGCGTGCCTGGCACCTGCACCATAATTGCTTCGGTCGCGGCAATGCCATCCATCTCGGGCATGTTGATATCCATCAACACGACCTCGGGCTGGTACTGGCGGGCCAGTTGGACCGCCTCGCGCCCATTAGCGGCTTTCGCAACCACCACGATATCTTTTTCGAAATACAGTGCCTTCTCCAGGATGTCACGCGTTTCCGCGATATCATCTGCAATCAGCACATGGATTTTGCCGTCGCTTTCGCGCATCATCTACTCCCCTCTGAGGACGGGTACATGCTGTCCCGTCCCAATCCTACACTGCATGACCGGATGCTATTTCGCTGCTTTGTCGACCGGTGCGATCGTCGGCGCGAACTTCTCTGGGCCTTCTTTCGGCAGAACCGCTACGTCCGGTATGTTCAAGCCAGGATGCTGCGAGGCGGGCAACGTCGACCCAATCGGCATACCAAAGTTGTCGATTAAGATGCGCAATGTGGCACCAACGGTACGTTGCTGGGTATGATCACCACTTCGGCGCAACAACGTCGAAATTCCGATACCCCGGTCCAGCGTGAAACGCAACACTTCAGCTTCCTGGTTGGTCACAGCGACCACCGCGACCCAGCTGCCACCTACGAGATCGGTCCCCGAGGCATTGACCGGCTTTTGGACGGCCTGGGGCGTCTGAAGCGGAGCCGGAGCAGCGGCCGGTGCTGCAGCTACAGTTGGTGTGCCGGCAGCGGGTGGTGGCGCCGGATGAAGCACGTCCAAGATTTGGATGTCCTGGAGCAATACCTTCGTGCTCCCTTCGACCGTGTCTTGGTTGGTGTACAGCGTACCACTACCGGTCGCACCGGCGCCGCTGAGTTCTTTGGTCAGAGTAAGCGGCAGCCCTGGCCGGATCGTCATAACGTTCTGATTGAAGGAGGCCATGATATCAACATAGTCACCCGGCTGGATCATGTCGGCGACACCCGTCAAGGTGCTCAGTTGGATCGGAAAGGCATGCAGCGCTTCGCGGCCAGGCACCGGCGGCGGGATTCGATCAGCCAGGCCCGCCGGTCCAACTGCCGTGCGCAAAATCGGTTTGCCACCCGCCAGATCCTGTAATGCCTTCTGGCCCTTGACGTCTTCGAGAGTTGTGAAGTACGCCTTGGGATTCCTGGCAAAGTCTTCGCCGGAAATTTCGGTCATCTTCAGCAGATCATTGGTCGTGCTGATAACCGTGCCCGTTTTAATATCCACCACCGCCTGGACGATTTGCTGGGGCGGAGCCACAGTAGGGGGGGCCTTAGCCGCACTAAAGGGCGATGCGCCGGCCGAGCTGCCTAGGAACATGAAGTACCCGACGGCAGCTGCCCCCAGCAGGAGAAAAATAGCCAAGATGATAAGTAAACTGTTGCTACCACGTCGCATTGATGCATGCCTTTCACGTTTGGGGGATGGAATAATTGCTATATAAACCCTTGTTGATCACAGGAGCAAGGCACACACGGCCCTGCTCCGAAGTATAGAGGATTGCCTGCAAAAGCCTAGCGCCCCTTGTTCCCGCCTACGCTGGTACTTTCGGAAGCGAGGCGCTAGGCCGTAGTTAGCGTCGGATGTAAGGCAGGTAGCTACTGGCTTGACGGTTG
>JBBRHB010000537.1:0-4046 GCA_038223355.1 Chloroflexales bacterium | reverse complement strand
TAGTCGGCATAGCCGAGGTTAACGCGCCGGCAGCGTTCCTCAGGAATGGCGGTCGCTAGCGTCACTTGAATGCGCGGCGTTTCGATGCGGCTGTCACGGTCATAGGTGCCCTGCCCCTTGACGTGCGTGCTATGCGCCAGGGTACCGCCGGGAATATGCTTGAACCGATCCCACTGCTTGACAAAGTAATCGCGCACGTGGTAGCCCACCTCGTCGATCAGCCGACCGTGGGTGTAGGAAATTTCATCGATATGCGGTGCATAAATGATTACCTCGCCACCGTCCGCGATAATCGGCTCGGTCTTGTACATGGCCTTGGCAGCCGTCCACAGGTCGTCGTAGATCGGCGACGGCATGGATAGGACGCGCCGAAATGTGCGGTCCTCAGTAATGATGTTGAGCTGCCCGGAGAGATCGGCGGCGGCACTCCAGGCTTCGATGTACGATCCGCTATATAGGCCATGCAGCGCGGATCCCTGCAGCACGAACGACAGACAGAGGATCGGTTTGGGCACGAACTCCGCCGCACGGTGAATGACGCGCCGCACAGGAGTATCCTTCGTCCCGATCGTGTGCATGCTGGTGACCAGTGCGCCGAGCCAGTGAGTAAAGTTAATGATGCCGGCGCCAGCGATGCCGGGGAAGAGATACTTAGCACCGCCCGAGAAACCGGCCACTTCGTGGGGGAATACCGGCCCACAGATCACGAGCTGGTCATAGTCAAAGATCATACGGTTGAGCACTACCGGAACCTCGGCGGAGAGCAGGCCACCGGTTAGGCGCGTAGCCTCCGCGCGCGAGATCGTCCCAATCGTTTGTAGTGCTTGCGGCAGGTCCCAGCGATGGTTAAAAATGGTGACCTTCGGATAGTGCTCCGCACGCTCGGCAGCGCTCACGCCGACCAGCCGGTCGATCGCGTCCTCGGCCATCGGCGGATGCGTGCCCAGTGCGACCAAGTAATCCAGCCGCGCGACTCGCCGCCCGAGCTGCGCATATAGCAGGCGAAACAGCAAGGGAATGGGTGCTGTGCGTGTGCCGTCGGGGATGATGACCAGCACGCGCTTGCCATCGAGCGCCATCGGTTCCAGCGCCTGCGTGAGCAATCCCTGCACGCGCTCGTCGCTTAGCATTTCCGTTGTCGATCCGTATCCGGTAACCATACCCTGCTCCCTCGTAGAGCAAACACCGCAGTGCTCTACGCTGTCTACTCTTGATCACGCCTTCGTTGTGGATATTATACGCCGCTGAAGGCACTGAAACCGCCGTCTACTGGCACGACGACCCCGTTGACGAAGGCTGCTCCCGGCCCGCATAACCAGACCAGAGTACTGATCAACTCCTCTGGTTCGCCAAAGCGTCCGGTGGGTGTCCGGTCGATGATCGTCTGGCCACGCGGCGTCAGTGTGCCATTCCCATTCAGCAAGAGTGCGCGATTCTGCTCACCGACGAAGAAGCCGGGCGCGATCGCGTTGACCCGCAGCCGGCTGCCGAATGAGCGGGCCAACTCTACAGCCAGCCAGCGTGTAGCGTTTTCGACTGCAGCCTTCGCGACACCATAGCCGACCACGCGCGTCATCGCCTGCTGGGCTGCCATTGACGAGATGTTGACAATGCAGCCGCGCCGGGCACGGGCCATGACTTCGCCGAAGAGCTGACTCGGTAGCAGTGTGCCCTGCAAGTTTAGGGCGATGACGGGCTCCATGCCCTCAACCGGTAATTCGAAGAACGAGCGTCCTGGCGCCAGGGTGGCCGCCGGCATGTTGCCGCCGGCCGCGTTGACCAAGATGTCGAGCTGGCCCCACTGCTCTACCACTGCATCGCGCGCCCGTTCGAGTTGCTCGCGGTTAAGCACGTCAGCGGGCAGCGCAAGTGCGGAACCGCCCTGGGCCTCGATCGCTTGGACCACGCTCTCGGCCTGCTCGCGACGGCGACCGAGGATGCCGACCTTCGCGCCGGCACGTGCGAGTCCATGCGCCATGGCACCACCCAAGACACCCGTACCGCCGGTCACGATGGCGACCTGGCCTTCCAAACTGAACAGGCTTGGTAGAAACTCCATGATCATTCCTTTCACGGTACACGATAAGCGCGTTTCGCCAGTCCGTAGGCGCAGGCGTAAGCCATCTCGACAGCCTCATCCTCGGCCAGCAGCCCCTGTACGACCAGCCCCGCCAGCCAGTCACAGCTGACGCGCCGCCACACATCGTGACGTGCCGGGATGGAGGCGAACGCACGTGTATCGTCGTTGAAACCCGCTGTGTTGTAGAGGCCTGCAGTCTCGATCACGCGCTCGAAGTAGCGGCGCATGCCGTTGATGCTGTCGAAGAACCACCACGGCGGACCGAGCAACACGGCCGGATAATGGCCGGCGAGCGGGGCCAACTCCCGGCTATAGGTACTCTCATCCAGCGTAAAAAGGATCAGGCGAAAGCGTGGATCAGCACCGTAGGCATTGAGAAGGGACCGCAGGTTGCGGGTCCATTCGGTTGCTACGGGGATGTCGGCGCCCTGGTCGGGGCCGAAGCGCGTGAACAGGGCTGCGTTGTGGTCGCGTAGGCTGCCGACGTGTAGCTGCATCACCAGCCCGTCTTCGATGCTCATGCGCGCAAATTCCATTAGCATGTGTGCGGTAAACTGCGCCGTCTCGTCCTTGCCGGCTTGGCCGTGCAGGGCGCGCTCAAAGATCGCGGTCGCCTCGCGAACGCTCAGTCGTGCGGTGTACGGAGTCTCCGTCGCATGATCGGTCGCCAGTCCGCCCAGTTGCTTGAAGACCCCGCGCCGCTGCTCTAGTGCGCGAATGTAGCTGACATAGTCGACCACATTGACGCCGGAGGTCGTGCTGAGCGCGGCAATCTGTCCGGCCCATGCCGGGCTTGTAAGGTTGACGACCGCGTCGGGTCGGAACGTCGGCCGAATGTGCTGCAGCCCATCCGCCTGGAGCTTGCGATGGTGATCGAGCGTGTCGGTCGCCGCATCCGTGGTACATAGCAGTTCGATCTGGAAACGATCAAGCAGCGCGCGCGGCGCGAACTCTGGACGAGCGAGTTGGGCTTCCAAGTGGTCGTAGATGCGCTGGGCGCTGCCGCCGTCCAGCCGCTCATCGACACCGAACAAGTCGACCAACTCTGCTTGGAGCCAGAGACCGCTCGGCGTACCCCGGAAGAGGTGGAAGTGCTCGGCGAAGCGCTGCCAGATCAGGCGGTGGTCGGTCGCGACCGGCGTCCCGTCCCGCGTCGGTACACCGAGTTCTGTCATGGCGATGCCCTGGCTATAGAGCATACGCACGATATAGTGATCGGGGATGATGAACAGCTCGGCAGGCGTGCCCAGACGCGCAGCGGTGTTGGCCAAGAGCGCGGGCGACACGTGGCCGTGCGGACAGACCAGCGGCAGATTCTTGACCGTCGCGTACAGTGCGCGCGCGACCTCACGCTGCGCCGGATCTGCTGCAAAGCAGCGATCGGGCGAAAGCGTCCATGCTCGAGGTTGCATGTTGTGTTCTCTCCTCCATGTGACAGTTATTTGCTCAACGACCACATCGTAGAGCAAGGGATCGGCCGAGTCAACGCCGTAGAAGCGCTTGATATACTCGACCGCAGTCTTATCCGCTGACGCACGTGCTCGCGCGCTCCCGCATCTTGAAATGATCAGGCGACCAGCAGCGTGCCGCTCCCGGGCGCTCGTGATTATGTCCGTGGTGGACCTTTTCGAATACGCTCCCGGTATTCTTCAAATGACCCGCGGTCGATCTCTAACCACCAGGTCGCCCCAGCGGCCGCATACTGCTGCAGCATCTCCTCTGCCTGCCCAGCGTCGGATGGCAGCTCGCCGTTGACCGCAATGTCAAATGGCTCAGGTCGTTCACGATAACTCTGCACATAGGACGCAATTTCCCGAATCTCTGCCGGCGTCAGGAACTCGTTCGTCACTTGATTGACGGTCATCGCATACAGACCGTCCCACTGCGCGGCTCTGCGCAACGGTTTGCGATGGGGCCAGCCGCCGGCGACCCACACCGGAATCCGGGGAACCTGCACCGGCTGCGG
>JBBRHB010000536.1:0-4050 GCA_038223355.1 Chloroflexales bacterium | reverse complement strand
GGTGAACGTCAAGGGCGATGGCTTCGGCCAACGTGCCAACGGTGAGACGGCGTCCAAGCACCCCCAACCGCAACACGCTCGTCGCTGCCTCACGAAGCTTCTGGACCGTGGGATGGCAGACCGCCACCAGCAGCAGCGCGTAGGCCACGGCCATGCTCCACAGCAGCCGGTCGACCGGCTGCCACTGCCGCGCCATAAAGCGCCCAGCCCCCAGCCTTTCATGGTTTCAAACGCCGTCTCGATCGCCCCGCGTTGGCTATACACATCCACGATCGCTTGGGCGATGAGCCAGTCAGGCACGGCAAACGGCGTTGCCAGCACCAGAGGTTCCGTCTGCCCATCCAGCGGCACCAGTTCCAAAAACGTCATCGATGCCCGCACGAGATTCGCCTTGCTGCCGGGCGTGTAGCTGATCTCGACCCGCACACGTCGTGCCCGGCGGCGCAGCCGCCCACGTTCGCCGCGCTTCCAGATCACCTCACCCAGCCACTCCCGCTGAGCGAGCAACTCTGCTAACAGACCCTCATACTTGGTCACCCGATGGCGCACCGTGATGTCGGCATCGACGCGAATCACAAACGGCTGCTGCTTGTGCACGAGGTGGATCAGTAAGGCTTTGCGCCCAAAGCCGCGGTCCGCTACGACCAACCCGAGCTCCCCTGCCTCGCTCAGTTGTGCCAAGGCCGCATCCAGCACCAGTCTGGTGCGGAAAGTCCATGCGCCTTCAACCGAAGCACCCGAAAGTAGGAGGCAGATGGTGAAAGGAGCCATTACGCCTTCCGTTCCACGACCGGCAATCGGCCGACGCCATGCCGGACCATCTTGTTCACCGCCGCGTGCAAGAGTTCGTCAGGATATGTGACGATCAACTCACGGCTACCGGCATCCAGAGCCGTGACCGACGCCGACTGCTGCGCCAAGGCCCGTTCTAGAAGAGCACGAACAAGTCGGGGGTAGGGCACCGATCATACCCCCATTTCTTGCTCTATGTTCGCTCACGGTGGTAAAGCCTCGTTCGCACAACACGTGTATGCCAAGAGGCTTAGGGTTGCCACGAGCGTGGGGAGCTTGCGCGTTCTCATTTCAATTCAACGTCCTGCAGTTTCAAGGGCGATACCCCAGACTTGTTCGTGCTCTTAGGGCTAAAGATCTCCTGATCGACAATTTCAGTTCAGCCGGCTCACGCAGACCGACAATTGCTCGCATCCAGTGTCTTCAACCGGCCAGCTGCTTCATGAGTCGACCGATCCGTGGTACCAGGTCTGAGAGCAAGCGGCCACCAACGGCGACGTCCGTGGGTGGGTAGGGATGAAAGCGGATGTTAATGCCATAGATCCGATCAGCTGGCACCTCGAAGAGCTCGGTGAGCATGAGCGTGAGAACGGGGGCAACCTTGCGCTGTTGACGCACGGACATGTTCCAATCCGACAACTCCACCGTTAGGTCTCCTGATCCCCGCTCTCCAGGGGTCTGTCCTCCGACAAACAATGTACCTGGTGCGTAGGGTAGGAAATGGATCGTGGTACGTTCACGAAGTTCCTCTCGCGTTAGCCGCCCGCGTGGATGGTAGAACAGATCATTGATCGCATCAGTCAGGCGCTGCGCGATATGGTGGTAGTACTCGATACGGCCGTCAGGACAGGTAATCCGGAGATAGGGCATAGTACATCCTTTTCCTTAGTCACGGTACATTCTCTACCATCGTACGGGTGACAAGCAAGAAAACCGAGACCATCACAATCCGGGGGTCAAGGTGCAGGTGGTCGTGATCGCGTAGAATGCTCTCCATAATGAGTGAGTCGAACAGGCTGCCACGCGTTTTCCAGGTCAAGATCGTGCTCCGTCATGTGACCCCGATAGTCTGGCGCCGTGTGCTCATAAAGAGCGATACGACGATTGCCCGACTCCATCACATCGTTCAAGTTGCGGTGGGCTGGGAAGATGTCCATCTGTACACCTTTCGCATTCATGGCAAGGACGACAGCAGCAGTTCCATTGCCGGACTGTTTGCCAACGACCCCGCTGCCACGGCGGTCGCCAACCTCCACCTGCGGCCACCCGAGCGCATCGATTATAGCTATGACTTTGGTGCATGGTGGCACCACGATATTCGCCTCGAGCACATTCTTCCAGCCGACTCGCGCCAGATGTACCCGGTGTGCATCACCGGCAAGCATGCCGGTCCACCCGAGGACTGCGGTGGCCCTGACACCTACCGTGCCCAGGTGCAGGACCGCACGTCGTTCGCCGCCTTCGCTCACCTTTCCCTGGTCGCCGCCTTTGTAGGCCGGTGGCTCGAGCACGACAAGCCTGGGAGCGACGACGAGCGGGACAAGGTGGCGGTGGCCTTGGAGCGCATCAAGGCGCGGCAGCGCAGTGACCCCGACCGGTTCGACCAGCGGGCAGGGAATGTCGCCCTCAGGCAGAGCGTCCATGTGGTTGATGATTGAGGAGGAGCAGCATGCAGTTCAAGATCCAGATCGTGACCGTGGACGGCAGTGGCGACGAGGTCGTCCATGACATCGCTCGCATTGAACGTGATGGGCTTCAGCCGGAAACTCTCGGCCTCAACCTCACTGAGGGCAAAGCGATCCTGAGCGCGCTCCAAACGGTTATCGTTGAACAGCAGGTCGCTGACCATGGAGAAGTTGTGCGCTTCTGTCCCGCATGTGGCACAGCCCGGACGAGCAAAGGGCAGCACCATCTCCAGTTTCGTACCGTCTTTGGCACCAAACACTACGAAGTCCGCGTCTCCACCCGTGCCGCTGTATCCCACATGCACAGCAAACCTATAGTCCACTCGCAACGCTGCTGTCCGAACGAACAAGTCCCGAGCTTGCCTTCCTCACAACCAAATGGGCATCATTGGCCTCGTATGGTTTAACGAGTCGGTTGCTGCAAGACGTGCTTCCGCTCAATATACCCCCGTATAGTGCGAAAAATGCATGCGTACGCTCGATTGACACAATATGATCAGTTGGTGTGATACCCCGAGCGGGAAATTTGTGACGTAGTACACGATACATTCTGCCAGAAACATCGGATGTACTTTTCGCACGTTAGGCCCTTTTTCAGCCAACTTTCCGGAGAATGGCTCCTAACGGGGATTCGCCACCAATGTCAGAATGGCACTGAGCTAGATCATATGACAAGATTGTACTCGCCCTGACCGTTTAGACCAGATCGGGTGACATTTGAACCACGACCTTGCCACGCGAGCGACCGGACTCAACATACGTGTGCGCGTCCACAACCTGCTCCATCGGGAACGTACGGTCAACAACTGGCCGCAGTCGTTCCTGGTCGATCAGGCGAGCCAGAAGCGCCAAGTCGTGCCCACTGGCTTTGGTGATGAGAAACTTGAA
Organism: Chloroflexales bacterium; assembly: GCA_038223355.1. Taxonomy (GTDB): domain Bacteria; phylum Chloroflexota; class Chloroflexia; order Chloroflexales; family Kallotenuaceae; genus JACDGP01. Next base: position 685 of record JBBRHB010000536.1, on the reverse strand, counting down.
GCGTGGCCCGCCCTGTACACGTGTCCGCGCTGCCGCCAGTACATTGTTGGGCGAGACACGCGTGCCAACCATACGGCCATGGGACTTAAGCACACGACGTGCCCTGTCAAAATCCTGCACACCCGACGCATCGAAGATCAGATCCCAGGTCGCGCCTGACGCCGTGTAATCATGCTGCGTTGCATCAATCACCTCATCTGCCCCAAGCCCAGCAACGAAATCTTGCTTGGAAGCACGACACACGGCCGTCACATGACAGCCGAGGATCTTGGTCAACTGCACCGCAAAGGTACCCACCCCGCCGGCAGCGCCAACGATCAGTACCTGCTGGCCTGCCCGGGCTTGGCCTTTGCCACGCAGTCCTTGGAGAGCGGTCAGACCAGCCAGTGGTACGGCGGCCGTTTCGACCAGCGTGATCTGCTCAGGCACCCGTGCGAGCTTCTCCTGTGCAACGCTGATGTACTCGGCACTGCCACCAGCGCGCAGACCAACCAGGCCAAAGACGCGCTCGCCAGGCACAAATGCAGTTACTGCGGGGCCACACGCCACCACCTCACCCGCCACGTCATACCCAGGGATCATCGGCATATGGCGTGCATGGATCAACCGTGAATGGCCCTGACGCGCACCCAGATCAGCACTGTTGATACTGGTGGCAGCGACGCGAATCAAGACCTCATCATGG
>JBBRHB010000535.1:0-4056 GCA_038223355.1 Chloroflexales bacterium | reverse complement strand
TGCATGCGGCGTTAGTCCGGCCTGGGCCAGTTCGGGAAACGTCAAGCGATCCCGCGCAAGGGGATAGACCGCATCCAATGCGGCACGACCGGTCACGCGATGATCGCGGTGACAGAGGTAGGCCGGGTAGGGATGCTCCGGGTCGTGCGTAAACACCACGTCCGGACGCTAACGCCGGATCGCCGATACCAACTCGGCACGCAGCGCCCGCGTATCTTCCACCTCCCCATCGGGATAGCGCAAGAAATGCACGTCGGCCGGTCCGAGCTGGCGGGCTGCTTCCTGCGCCTCCTGTTCGCGCAGTGCGGCCACCTCGTCAGATGTAACCAGCGGATCACTCGAGCCTTTATCGCCCGAGGTGATGAGCAGCAGCCGTACGGTAGCTCCTGCATCAATTGCGCAGGCAAGGGTCTCTGCACACCAACTCTCGATGTCATCCGGATGGGCAGCAATCACCAGAATGGATCGTGCCCGCGGGGGCCCAGGTGTGTTCATTCATTCGCTCCCACGTTTCGTCCAGCGTATCTGCCGTTCGACCATGGCATTACCCGAAGAAAAACGATGGTATAGTATCTACTGCCTATGAGCAGACAACGGCAGATCAAGCTGGGGATTATTGGAACGGCGTGTCTTACGATCCTCTGTGGCTGTCGCTCAACCCCGAGCCAGCCGCTCCTCGATCCATCGTCGTCACCGTCGGCAAGTCTCAGCCAGATGGCAACCGTGCTCGCGTGTGATACGGCGTTGTTGAAGCGCCTCGGTGGGCAGGGAGTGTCCATCCAGGCCGAGCCACCAGACCGTGTGGAAGTCTCGGGACTGTCTGCCACGGCTCAGCCAGCTGTCAGTCTCCCACGCTATCGTGTTTTGGGTGGCGCTCGGGTAAGAGCATCGGATGGCCGGGTGGTCATCCGCAAGTACACGTGCACAGCGGCACAACGACCGACCGGCGACGTGAAAATCGATGCGTTCCAACTCCTTCCATAAGCACCACTGGTTTGCTCGCTATCCATGGCGTGTTGACATCCGCGCGACCCAACGTTGATCATCCACTCTCTGTGCTTTCGCTGACGGCCTGCCAGCGAAAATCACATAGCGCTGCTCCAGTGGCAAGCGTCCTTGTTCGCGTGAGTTCCGAACCCCACTGTCGCGCCAACGGATAATCGAGTTTGCACCAGGTGTTCACGCACAGCTCCGAGAGGTTATGCGCGCGGAAGTGCTCGGCCACGGGACACTTGAGGCAATTAAACGCCACCACTCCTGGTTCAGCCTCGACATCTTGCCACACATAGGAGGGAGAATCGAACGGGAAATGGCGAAACGCCGCCGTGGCGAAGCGCAGTTTTTCGTAGCCATCGCCGCTGACTATCCCCGCCATCGCCCAGGGCACCGCGCCCATCTTCGTATACACCAGCCACGCCGTATCGTAGATAAGGGCGGTGGCGCCGTCTGCCGATTGTCCTGCCGCAAGCAAGGCCTCGTACATCGCTATCGTTAGGGCGCTCAACTGGACCATAACACGTGCTCCGATCGTTGCTGGAGCGGGCACCGACGGAGCACGCTCGCCATAGGTCGCCCACGTGCTCTCGAGAATATCATCGACCTCGCGCTCGCCATAGATGTGTATCAGTGCTTGGCGTACGTGCGGATCAAGGAGCGGTATCAGACTGCTAACACTTGGCTGCATCGTCTGCACCTGCTCACCGAGCAATTTAAGCGTATCTCCCCAGTTGAACGGGAAGGCGAAGCTGCTTGCTGACGGTTCGTGGAGGGAAGCCGGGGGAAGTGAGCCAAAGAGCAACAACTCGGGCAAGACACGCTCGGCTAGCACCTTCAGTCTTCCAAAATCGAGCGCCCGCTTGGTAAATTCATGCACGAGGATCGGACGCATCTCCGTTGCAAATGTCAGATCAGGCGTTAATGTCAATGCGAGTGCTTCCGCCGTCGTCAGGGCCTTCGCATGCAGGAGTAAGTCGCTTGGGAACACAAACCCAAACGTTGCACCGCTCACAATAATCGCAAGATAGGTTTGGGTAAGGCTTCTTTCTGTAATTCTCGAGCCGTAGAAGCGCTCGGCGAGTTCCTTAAATTTCGCATAGTAGGCTGCCTCGTCGGCGTGCTTGAGCCGCGTCGTTTGCTGAATGAGGTGATAGAAGGCCCGCTTTGTTTGCCGCTGTAGCCCGGCATACCAGTAGAGGATGAAGTGATCGCGATGCTCATCGCTGAGTTCTCCGTACATGCCAAAATCGAGCAGGGCAATCTTTCCATCTTCTGTGAACAGGATATTTCCGGGATGCAGGTCGGCATGGAAGAAGCCGTCTGAAATGAACATTTTCATTTCCATCTCCAGCAAGCGGTGACTCAGCCGCCTGCGCTGCAGCTCCGAGAGCTTCGACGCGATCTCTGGCAACCGTAGCCCAGCTATGCGCTCCATGGTCAGGACTTTTGGGCTGACGAAATCCCAGTAGACGCGAGGAATGATGATATCGGGCCAATCGGAGAAATTGCGCTTGAAGCGCTCAAGCGTTTTTCCTTCAAGGGAGAAGTCGAGTTCCTGGAGCGTATAGCGTTTAAACTCGTTGAACCCCGAGACGAGGTTGAGCCGGTGGACCTTGCCGGGGAAGAGTCGTTTGGAGAGTTCGATCAGCCCTGAAAGCAGCTTGAGGTCCGCAATGATCCGCTCCTTCGCGAACGGACGCTGTTGTTCTGGCTACTTGTAACATCCCCAGATTCAGAAGTACTACTTCTGGGTTATTTGTGAAGCAATGCACATGGTTTCGATGGAGATTGAACGGGATGTACCAAATAGGTAGCACAGGTATCTGGGTTTACAACCAGCGGATGCCAGCGTCGCAGCCGCGTAGCCCCAGAAATGTTATGGTCTCGACAACGACCACCTTGCCGCCTTCGCGTGCAAAGCGCTCGGCCGTGGCTTGACCAATTCCGGAGCTAGCTCCAGTTACCAGGCACACCTTATCTGAGAAACGCATCCTCCCCTCTCTCCTCTGGATCCCATGGGATACTCATCAAGCGCCTTACAGTCCGTTCATGTTGTGTGCTGCTCGGAGGTCTCCTGGTGTGAGAACTGCTGCTGCCAGGGGCGTTGAACACGTGCCAACTCTGCCCGTTTTTGCTCCAGATCCTGGGTGAGCCGTGCGGCCTGCTCATCTGTCGGATTCAGCGCCAGCGCCTTGAGATCGGCGATCACATCACCGAGCAACAGATTGGTTTGATCCCGCCAGTCGCAGCGCCCGGTGTGCGAGATGTAGGTAATTTCATCGTCCAGGTAGGAACGGAAGGCACGGGCTAGCGATTCCTGCTGCACCGATGCTCGGTGTGGATGGGGTGCGTGCTGGTGCTGGAAGCGCAGATGATCGAGCAGGGCACTGATGCGTTTCGTGGCGCGCTCAGCTTCGCCTGCCTGATCGGGATGCGACTGGATGTCCTCTAATTCATGGATCACCCGCTGCATGTCGGAGTTGGCCTGGTCCATCTGTGCCCCGGGGCCATGGGCGAGATACGCGATATACGTATCAACATAGGCGTGGAGTTGTTGTAACAGGCCGGTCGTATTCGTCGCCATCGCTCGGCTCCTTTCTTACGATTATGGCTGAAGCATAGCAACGGTGCGGCGGCGCGTCATCGGACCGCTGTACCAAGAGCCTGGGCCGGCGTACAGCACTTTTTGGCCACTTGTCCAACGCGACTAGGTGGTAGAGCCATCGAGCAGGCGTAACTGCAGTGCTGCGTGCAATTGCACGGCGTCCAGGAACCTGCACGGATCGAGGCCCGTCAGGCGGTGAATCTTACTCAGCCGGTAGGTCAAGGTATGGCGATGGATATGCAGCTGCTCGGCCGCTGCCGAGGGAGAAAGATCCGCCGCCAGGAAGATCTGGAGCGTCGCGAGCAGATCCTCATCGTCGTTCATCGTGGCAAGCAGCCGTCGCCCCCGTTCGGCCTTGGCGGCCCGCTCCGGGTGCCAGATGAAGTCCGCTAAACCAAGATCGTCCCGGCAATACGCGCCCCTGGTGCCATGCAAGCGCGTACCTGTTTCCAGCG
>JBBRHB010000534.1:0-4067 GCA_038223355.1 Chloroflexales bacterium | reverse complement strand
ACTCCTGATACCCATAGTGCTGTCTGATTTCTGCGGCGTGCTCCCACCGCGTGTTGTCGCGCTCCAGATAGCGCTGCAAAGTTGTGGGATCACGGATCGCGAGCTGGCGTGCAAGAATCTGGCTCTTGTCCAAAGTTCGTGTTCAGGGATCGACGCGAGTGATGTAGTCGCACGACGAGGGGAAAACGTAGCTCTGCTCGTTCCTTTTCTTGCCATATGTGGCCGTACAGCCTCAGCGTTTGGGACCGACCCACCCACTTCACGAACTTTGGACAAGAGCCTTGAATCTGGACAACCGAGGCGGGAACATCCAACGGATTGGCCAAAAAGGTGCCGAGAAAGCGCGCCGTGCAGAGTTGGAGCGCAAAGCCGAGCCGGTGATGCTGCCCTTTGTGCTGCAGCACGAGGGCGCGATCAGCATCATCGAGATGGAAAAAGCGTGCGAGTTGCGCAGGATCAGGATCACCCGTGTACTGTCCGTAGCGGGCCCGTTGTTCGTCGGAGAGAAAGGCAGTGGGCATGGTATTGTATTCCTATCGCTCTGGTGGCAAACCGGCAACAGAATGAATTAAGGATTCATGTGGCGCCGCGCCGCCACATAATCCGCATTGAACGAAGCCGAGAAGGCAACGCTGGCATTTGGCATTTAAGGGGGGACCTACGGCGGTTAGGACACTGGTGATCGCGACCAGTTGTGGTGTAGATCGGGCCACGTACCACGGATGAGCATCAGACCGAGGAGCATCTGACTCTTTTCCTGCAGTTTGGACGGGACGAGCAGCTGGGACAGGTGCGAATTCACGTCCAGATAAACGGTAGAGGGCATACACGAGCACCAACCAGCCGGTGGCACGCTGTTCATGATCTGCCTCCTTGTCCGTGTGCGCTGGACCACTGTCCATTTGCAGCAGGTGGGCCGCGCCCGCGTTGCGGGTCAATCACGGACCGTCGTAGCGCTCCCCCACACTGGAGGCAGACCAGCGGTGCACACCAGTGCATGGGCGCTGGTGGTGCGTCCAGTGACGCCAACAGACGCGTATGGCCCAAGCGCAACACGAGCTGCGCCCGCACCCGGTTGAGGAGCGTCCGGTTGCCGGCACGCAGGAGGCCATAATAGCGGACTTTGACGAACCCTTTCGGCAGGACATGCTGCAAGAAACGCTGGATGAACCCTTCAGCAGGCAAGGTACAGGTCCGACGCTCACGCGGCTCGCGCTGCGTATACTGGAATGTGACCTGGTCATCTTCCACTGCCAGAATGCGGTTATTACTGAGCGCAACGCGAAAAATATACGGAGCGAGATATTTCAAGGCGGTGGTGCCTTGACCAACGGGGCGGCAATCCACCACCCAATCGTGCCGCCAGACGTCTGCCGGAATAGCAGGAGCGGCAGGAGTTTGGCAGAGGGCTGCCCGCAACTTGCCACGAAAGAGGGCTGCGAGGGGCCGAACCGGGAGCAAAAATGTCGGCTGTGGTGGCAAGACAACCGTCCCATCCGGTGCGAGAGCGACAGCCGGGATCAGGTAGTGAATATGCGGATGGTAGCGGAGGTCGCGGGTCCAGGTCTGCAACACCCCCACCATCCCAAGTTGTCCGCCAAGCAGACGCGGATCGCTTGCAAGCTGTTGAAGGGCCGCTGCAGAGGTGCGGAAAAAGCAATCGTAGAGCTGGCGTTCGTGCGCGCGGGCGACATCACGGAGACCAGCAGGCAACGTAAACGTGACCAGAAAATAGGGCACAGGGAGCAGGCGGCTGTGTTGTTGCATCAGCCAGGCTTGGGTTGCATCCTGTTGGCAGGCTGGACAGTGGCGATTCCGACAGGAATGGTAGTGATAGCGCGTGGTCGCGCAGCGTGGACAGATGAACACCTGCCCACCGAGCACCTCCGTACGGCACGCTTCAATCGCGACCATGGCACGCCGGTGATGGGACGGGAGCGTGTCGCCGCAGTGGGCGCGATACGCTGGCCCGTAGCGGTGAAAGATTGTCTGGAGCGTTGTCACGCCCAGTCGGCGAAGAGCCCTCGGATCGCATCGGTCGCGATCGCTTCCGCATGCTGGGTCAGATGCGTATAGACGGCCGTTGTGTTCGCAGACTGGTGGCCGAGCCAGGTCTGGATGTAGCGCAGGTTGACGCCCGCTTCGAGCAGATGGGTGGCCCACGAATGCCGCAAGGTATGGATGGTCGCATGTTTGTGAATGCCGCTTGCAGTAACGGCAAGCTGAAAGGCGCGTTGGAGGCCACTATGCACCATCGGCTGGGCAGCTGGCGCGGCTGGGCCAGCCGTGCGGGCAACGGACGGAGGAAACAACCACATGGGATCACGGTGGGTTCGCCAGTGGGCCCGTAAGAGATCGAGCACCGGGTAGGGTAAGGGGACATAGCGGTCCTTTTGGCCTTTGCCCGCATGAATATGGAGCATCATGCGGGCACTATCAATATGGCCGACCTGCAACTGAACGCCCTCCATCAGCCGCAAGCCACAGCCGTAAATGGTGGTCAAACAGACCCGATAGGCGGGCTTCTTGACCTGCAGAAGAACCCAACGCACCTCGTCCGGACTGAGGACCACGGGTAACTTGTGCTCTTTCGGCGCACGCACAAAGTTCAGAATTGGCCAGGGACGTTGAATGGTCTGCTCATAGAAGAATTTGATAGCACAGAGGGTCACGGTACTCGTGCTCCGCGACGCCTGTTTCTCAGTGTGCAGATACAAAAAGTACTGACGTAGGTCCTCTTCGGTCAGTTGATCCGGCGGCGTGTTATAGTGCCGGGCAAGGAGCCTGATGGCTTGGAGATAGCGTTCCTGAGTACTCCGGGATAACCCACGGAGTTGCATGTCCTCGATCATCCGTTGGCGTAAGGGATGCATGATGATTCCTCCTGTCGCTCAAACAACGAACAGGAGGAGGTATGTCAACATAGATACCAGGAAAAGACAGAGCGGCGGCTCGAACGAGACTGCCTGCGCGCAGCGCTTCGTTCAATACGTGTTACGTTGCCAGTTTGGTCGCGGCAACGCCGTCGCATTGCCAATTAGAGCCTAGAAGCGCCATGGTGGGCGGTTACTGGTACCAGTGGCCCGTTTGTCGTGAATCCTTACCGTACCTCCCGTTGTGCGGCCTGGGCCGCAGCCTTGACACCGGCGGACGGTGCGGAGCCGTTCGGACCACAAGCCGCCCGTTGCGGGGCGATGGAGAAGCCATGCACACCTATCACCCACCGGTACCGCAGCAACCCTCGCTCGGAGTGGAAGGCCACGCCCACGCGCCCTTCTTGCTGCTCATTGATCAGATCATCGAGGGGTTAACCGCCCTGCCGGACGCGACCAGGCGCGATGCCGTGCCGATCATTGTGCACGCGCGGCACCAACGCGAACGTCTCGCCGCCGAGCTTGCCAGCGAAGAGGCCCAGCAGGCGGCGCTGGCGGAGCAGTGGGAAGCGCACGAGGCGAACCGCGACCTGCTGATCCCGACGAGTAGCCACGGAGACTTCGTCTGGTACGGACCGCCCCCAATTATCGTGAGTTAACGCATGTGTACGCGCCCTACGCGCACATGCCTATCCCAAGGAAGACACCATGAACACAGAACCTGCGACAGGAGAAACGCCCTCTGAACCGACGGTGATGACCGATCTGCGCACCGTCATGGAGCGGCTCGCCCCGCCAGCCCGCGTTGAGAATGAGGATGAGTTGCGCGTCATCCTCCAACAGTACGCGGCCGCCGATCGCACCGAAAAGCAGGCCAGACAGACCAAGGACGCGTTAAAGAAGCGCATCGAGCAGCTCGTCTGCGCACCCCGCACCGAGCTCGCCGGCTGGGAGATCAGTTTGGTTGAGGCAGGCGAGACCACGTCGTGGGATGGTCCAGCCCTGGTCGCGATCGTGAGCGCGCTGCACGCCCTTCCCGAATATGCGCCGCTCTGCGAATCGATCATGGCCTGCCGCCAAAAGGGAGAGCGCAAAGGCTATACCCGGCTTGAACGCGTGCGGCAACCGAGAGGGCTGCCGGTGCCGGATGCAGGCGGCCGGCCAGGGGATGCGGAGCGCGCGGCCTAGCCTCGC
>JBBRHB010000533.1:0-4069 GCA_038223355.1 Chloroflexales bacterium | reverse complement strand
GCCCATTGTGTTGCACTCTGGGGACCAAGCTTCCGTCCAGACTTCCTAGTTCTCCCACAGATCTATACACGGCTGGCAACTCGTCCTCCAATTGCCGCATTTACGGCAACAGCCACACCGGAGATTACGACCGCCATTGGCCGGGGACTGGAGTTGGTCGATCCTATTATCATTCGAACGTCGATCACGCGTCCCGAACTACGGCTGGTTATTTTCGACCAGTACCATCGCTACCATCCGATACGGAGTAAGACGGACCAAATCCGGCGTCTAATCTTGCTCGTCCAGGTAGCCGATGCGCGTGCTGAGGCGATGCTCATCTATGTAGCAACGACCAAAGAAGCTGAATATCTTGCCCGGCTGCTCCAGATCGCCGGCCATGCGGCCCGGGCTTATCACGGCAAAATGCCAGTCGAAGAGCGCGCGACGGTCGGAGAGCTTTTTATGGATGGCTTGCTAAGCATCGTCGTCTGCACCAAAGCTTTCGGGATGGGCATTGATAAGCCAGATATTCGCTATGTTGTCCATTTCAACGTGCCAGGTGATCTCGAGTCCTATGCGCAGGAAGTTGGCCGTGCCGGTCGCGATGGCCAGACCGCCTATGGGATTCTTCTCTACCACCGATCCGACGAGCATATTCAAGAGTTTTTCATCGAGCAGAGCCGTCCCGATGGTGTGCTCCTAGAGAATATCTGGCACTGGATACAGTCACAAGGTGCAACGTGGACGCTTGAACCACAGGCAACCTGTGAGCAATTTGATATTGATGAGTTGGCCCTCCGTCGTACACTGTTTCTGTTGGAGGAAGCCGGACTGATTAAGCGTGGCCCCGATGTCACCATCCGAGCCAATCTCACACGGCTTGGAAGCTGGGATGCGGTGACTGATGGCGCACCAGTACACCGGCAATCCCTAGTAAGACATCTCCAAGAGGCTCTACCTACATTGGGTTGGGAACCACAGCAGATCGTCATTGCAAGCATTGCATCAATCCTAGGCTGCCCGGCTGACGAACTGGAGGCTGCCTTGATCGATCTCAGCGTAGCTGGTAGTTGCTTATACCGACCCTGGGAAAAAGGCTATAGTATCACGCGGATAGCAGGACCTGATACGCCTTTACCGCCCGTGGGGATGGAGACGGCTGTAAAACAAGAGGCCAAGCTCACACAGATCCGGACGTTCGTGGAGCAGCGAGAGTGCCGCTGGCAAGCCCTCCGTCGCTACTTTGGCGAAGATCCCGGGCTCCCGTGTGGCACGTGTGATCGCTGTAGTCCAGAGCAGCAGTATCCATGGAGTGGCAAAACAGGACGTGACGTACCAGATACAAGTGATTTTCTCGATCTGGCGACCACCTTCTTGGAACTTGTAGATTGGAACGAGCGGCGTGGACGTGAAGGCTCAGCGCCCTTCGGTACAGGCACGCTCGTGCGCATCTTACGCGGAGACGAATTTGCCCTCATGCAGTACACGATGCCTGGACCTTCATCCGAGGCACGGCGGCGGACCCTGCGCTCGTGTCCGTACTGGGGCGTCTGCCGGACGTTACGCCGTTCGGCGACTGAAATCACGTCCATCTTGGATCGGCTTGGTAAAGAAAAATACATTACCGTAGCCCAAGCTCAGCGTGATTCTGACAGCACCTATGACTACAGCATACTCACAGAGCGCGGCCGGACCCAGTTGCTCAGCGGCGAGCGCCTCGGATGGGCATAGGATATCCGTTGGTACCGACCTCTTCACGTTCTCAACATAAAAGGTGTCCTGATGCTACCGTCTGATACCGCGATCCTTGATTACCGTGCCGACACACTCGGCATTATCAGCGCCCTGCTCCACGGCTATTCGGGCGGAATCACGATTGTGCGCGAGATGGCGCAGAACGCCGATGATGTGGAAGGCGATGACCCACGCTGGCTCGAGTTTCATTTCGACGCCAATGCGCTAAGGATCAAGAACAACACGAGCTTTCGTGACATTGATTTTAACAACATCATCAACATAGCCCGTGGGGGCAAACGTCTGGAGCAACGGGACACAATCGGTATGTTCGGTGTTGGTTTCGTATCGGTGTATCAACTCACGGATACACCGATTTTGCGTTCCGCTGGTCGCGAGTATCACTTTTTCCCGGAGGAGGGTCAAATTCTCCAGCAAGCAAGTGACGTGGTTACACACACTGAATTTGAGCTTGCGTACCGACGGCACAAAACGGACGCCGGTAACAGGCTAGGCATGCCCGAAGTCACCGAGAGCTGGGTTCAGCAGATGATCGACGAACTGCCGCATGAAGCCTATCGTCTCCTCTTCTTCTTGCGCCGATTGAGCCGCATCACTATCTTTGATCATGGTCAGTTGGTTGCCGAAGTCAGCAGCGTGGTGCAACAAGCGGGCGCTCCTGGATTGCCCGACGAAGTGGTAATCACATTCCAACAGGGTAGCGCGGAGCCGGTGGTGCACCATTGGCTCCGTTTTTCGGCTCGCGTCACCCTCCTGCCGGGCGAAACAGAGGTCTCGAAAGATCGCACCGTGCAGATCATCGTGCCCGACCTCGATGTTCCAGAGGAGTACTGGCACGGCCGAGGCAGGCTGTATAATTTTTTGCCTACCGACATTGACACTGGCCTCCCGTTTCAAATCAACGGCGACTTTTATCCTTCCACCGAGCGCAAAAGTATCGACAATGACCACCCGAACCACCGGCAGTGGAATACCCGTGTGCTCGAAGCCCTGGGTGAGTGCCTGTCTCATGCCATCCCGAACCTCCTTCAACGGTTTGGGGCACACCCGCTTGAGTTCTACCAGCGCTTGCCCATCAAGCCTGCCACGCAGTTAGTCACGCCTATAGTTGAGCGTTTCTTTGAGGCATGCCGACAACTGCCCGTGTTCTGCACGGTGGCAGGATGGCGGACTGGGGATGAAACGCGATGGGTCAAAGCTCCGCTCCATTCGATCGTCACGGATATCGATCCCCGACTCATGCCATTTCAACTCCAGAACGCAGCGTGGGAGTTGATGAATAGGTTAGGAGTACGGGAATATACCCTGGCCGATTTTCTGCGGTGCGTGCAAGCGGATGTTAAGCCTGGTCAGCAACTGGCTCAAGGGCCAGCCTATTTATGCCATCAGGAGCAATTGCATCGTTTATACAAGGTTCTTGAGGACGCTTCCAGTCGCAATGATCATGGCTTGGCCGCCGTCACTCCGATATTCGTCGATTATGGCGACCAGCTTTGGCCAGCAAACGAGTGTGTCCAAAGCGATGAAAGATGGCTGCGGGACGCGTTAGCGGAAAGTGGTCTGCACTTCTGGGCAGGCGACCCGGCACAATTCCGCTATACGGCTGGGCTCGTCGCCAAATTCGAGTTGGCACATCTATGGGATCAACTAAAACGTCAGATACCAGTCGAGGTAGCGCTTTCGGAGGCTCCTCCATGGTTAAACACCCCAGCGAAGCTGTACCGGCTGTATCAGACAATTCAAAAAACCCATGAGCCGATTGACCGTGGCATTATCACGTTGCTGCCATTCTGTCTGGATCGTCAGCAATATCTGCGAAAGCCATCGGCGGTCTTTCTACCGAAGGGCGAACCAGTCCTTTATGACATCCTCGCAGAGGATACAGAGGCGTCACTCGTATACAAACCAATACACGACCATCGCAATTACCCTGATCTATACGGCGACCTCGGCGTTCGCCGATACAGTTGGGAACTCCTGCTTGACCGGCTTAGCAAGCTTGCGCGTTTTGAGAAGCCTTTGCCTTTGACTGAGGCGCATCCTTCGCTCAATAGCCGCGAAAAGCTCATTCGGCTGTATCGTTACCTCAACGACCACCGCGGGGACTTTGAGACTAAACATCAACAGGACTTGCTTCACCGCCTGCCAATTTGGCTGTGCCGAGATGATTGCCTACGTTTCGCCAAAGATTTGGCGCTGCAACCCGATGCAGGTGACTGGCCCGTGTATATCAGTGCTATCAATGTTTTGCCATTTGAGCGGAGTGAGCGGTTACACCCGCTCTTTGAGGAGACACTCAAGCTAAAGCCGCTAAGTATCGCTTCCTTCATTG